>CAKZZJ010000092.1 GCA_937885165.1 uncultured Caryophanales bacterium | reverse complement strand
ATATATTATTAAAATTTTTAAAATTAAAAATGACTACAGTTGAAGAACTAAAAAATGCCTTAAAGGAAACTTTAGAACAGAAAGGAGTCCTTAATGAAATTAGAGCTAAAATGCGTCAATCTATTTTTGAAGCAATAGAAAGTGATGATAAACCCCAGCCTAAATTATCTAATGAAAATTTGATAATAAATGCTTTGATTAAAGAGTATTTAGATTATAATAATTATCGCAATACTTTCGCAACAAGAAATTATGAATATGTTGAGAATTACCAAGAATTTGAACCACCTGTAAAAAAGGAGCCGGTACCAGTTAAGATAAGTGATAATTATTATTCTAACTGTGAATTAAGGCTAATTATTTATGCAAGAAGTGAGAAAGAAAAAGCACTCATGATAGATAGGCTTATAAATGACTATATGCAGTATGGTATGTCAAATAAAGTCAAGCTATTATGGTTTAGACTAATAAATGATTATTATCTTAATTATGACTATTTTGATGAAGGAATATTTATCAAAATGTTATCTCAGGAAGAAATGACAACATATGTCAATCTAATTGAGAAAGTAAGGAAGGACCCTACAACTTATAACGACAATGATTTGAACGAATGTATACTAAAAATTAAGGAGATTTCATACCAAAAAGAAATTGAAGATATAGCTAGAAGGATGCCTAAACAAGATAAAGAAAAACAAATGAAATCTCTTTTAAAGCAATACGAATTAAAAAAATCTTTAAAAAACTTAAAAGAAATGAGGAAAAAGTAATGGCAGAATTAGAAGAACAAAAAGAACTAAATTTTGATGAAATAGTTGATGAATTAGTTGAGCTATCAAAAACAACATCTGATGGTATGCTTGACGCATTTGAGTTAATCAAATATTATGCATATGATTCTGAAGAATTTGATAAACTTACTGAAGCGCTTGATTCAAGAGGCATAACTGTTAAGGAGTTGGCGATTGATGTTGAACAAAATGATATTGATGAGCCAAATTTAGCTGATGTTGAAGAAGTAGACATTTCTACATACAACCAGCTTCCTCCACAAATCAGAGTAGATGACCCTGTAAGAATGTATCTTAAAGAAATAGGTAAAGTTCCTCTACTTACTTCTGAAGAAGAACAAAAATATTCTGAAGAAGTGTTATACGGTAGAGAAGCCCAAGAAAAATTAGATAAACTTGAAGATGAAGTTAATGAAAGAAATGAAAAAGGCGAAGATATCACAGTTATCGATTTGATTGGTGAAGAAGAATATAACGATTTATGTAACAAAATCGATATAGCACAGGATGCAAAAAACAATTTAGTATCTGCCAATTTGAGACTGGTTGTTGCTATAGCAAAGAAATATATTTCACGTGGATTACAGTTTTTGGATCTTATTCAAGAAGGGAACTTAGGTTTAATGAAGGCGGTAGATAAATTTGATTACAAGAAAGGCTTCAAATTTTCTACTTATGCTACATGGTGGATAAGACAAGGTATCGCAAGAGCGGTTGCTGATCAGGCAAGAACTATAAGAATACCTGTTCATATGGTTGAAACAATCAATAAACTTGTCAAGGTTCAAAGACAACTAGTTCAGGAATTATCAAGAGAACCATCTGTTGAAGAAATAGCTGACAGAATGGGTATTAGTGTAGAAAAAGTTCAAGCAATTCAGAGAATAGCCCAGGACCCAATTTCCTTAGAACAGCCTGTTGGTGAAGAAGATGATTCATCACTTGGTGATTTCATTTATGATCCTAACGCTCTTGATCCATATGAATATACTGCAAAGCGTCAGCTTCGTGAAGAACTAGATAATGTATTAAAAACTTTAACTCCAAGAGAAGAAAGAGTATTAAGACTAAGATTCGGTTTAGTTGACGGAAGGCCTCGTACACTTGAAGAGGTAGGAAAAGAATTCAATGTTACAAGAGAACGTATAAGACAAATTGAATTTAAAGCCTTACGTAAATTAAAACATCCTCAAAGATCAAGAAAATTAGTTGATTTCTTAGTCAAATCATAAAATGAATAGAATTGATTTTTTAGCAAGTCTTGCCAAAAATAGTAATACACTTCTAGATATCGGATGTGACCATGCCTATACACTTATTAAAGCGATAAAAGAATATGGTGTTAAAAAAGGTATCGCCGCTGATATCAGCAAATACGCACTTAGTATGGCATATGCTAATATAAAAAAATATGATCTTTTGGATAAAATAGAAATTGTATTATCTGATGGACTTGATAATATAAATAATGAATTTGATACAGCCATATTATCCGGTATGGGTGGATCACTTATAATCGATATAGTCTCAAGAGGACTTGATAAATTAAGAGGCAAAAGATTGATTATATCAAGTCAAAGTGACCAGTATCTTGTAAGAAAATTTTTATCAGAAAATGATTTTTATATAGTTGATGAAGATGCATTTTATGATAATGACAAATATTATGAAGTAATGGTTATATCATATGGTAGGATGAATTACCCTTCTTTAGATTTGAAATATGGACCTATTCTTTTAAAAAAGCGAAATGAAGCATTTTTAAATCATTTAGAAAAAGAAAAAAATAATTTGATTTTAGCTTTAAGCAATATTAAAGATGAAAATTCTAAAAAAGAAGTAACAAAAAAGATTAAAGAAATTGATGTGATAATTGATGATTAAAGAGAAAAGATATATCTTAGATACAAAAAATTATTATGATATATATTTTATTGACGATGAACCAAGAGACTTAGTTCTAATCGCTCCGGGCGGAGCCTACAATCATACATCATTAAGAGAAGGGAAGCCTGTTGCCGATTTTTATTTAAAAAATGGCTTCAATGCTGCGGTAGTAAAATATCGTGAATCACTAGATGTCTACCCTAAACCTGGTATGTATTATGCTACGGCAATAAAAGAATTAAGGAAGGACAAAAGGGTTAAAAAAATCATCGGATTAGGCTTTTCCGCAGGAGGACATCTAGTTTTAGAAGAAACCATCCATTATAAAGAATATGATAACGCGAGGGTTGATTTATTGATATTATGCTATCCTGTTGTTACATCTAATAAAAAATATGCACATATCGACTCATTTAAATTTTTGTTAAATGAAAGATATAATGATGAAGCATTATTAAAAAAATTATCACTTGAAGATGAGATAACAGTTGATATACCTGATACCTTCTTATGGAATACATATACAGATGAAGCAGTAAATGTGATGAATTCAATTTTATTGGTTGAGGCTTATAATAAGGTTGGTGCTAATATTGAATATCATATGTATTCAAAAGGCGGACATGGGTTATCTATGGGAAATAAAAAAACTAGTGGAAATGATGATAAATATATTGTCAAATTAGTTACAACATGGCCAAAATTATCACTTAACTGGCTAAAAGAAAAACTTTAGGAAAAGGAAGAAAAAAATGAAAGCTAAATTATTCGAAGCAATTAAGAAATATGACACGATAATCGTTCACAGACACGAAAGGCCAGACTTAGATGCCTTAGGAAGCCAGCTGGGATTAAAAACGTTGATTAAATATAATTTTCCTGAAAAAAAGGTGTACGCAGTAGGCGATATGACCCAAAAATATTCATTTATCGGAGTGATGGATGAAATAGATGATAAAGTATATGATAATGCTTTAGTAATCATCTGCGATGTTGCTGTATCACATATGGTATCAGATGATAGATACAAACTTGCGAAAGAAGTATTTGTTATCGATCACCACAGAAATGAATGTGACATAACAAAAAATTGGTTATGTAATCCTGTTGCCTCAGCCGCAGCTGAATTTATAACTACCTTATTTAGAGATGAAGGCTATAAATTCAATCCTGAGATTGCGACTTATCTATATGGTGGCATTACTACAGATAGCGGTAGATTTTTGCACGGGGAAGATCTTGCTGAAACATTAAGAGTTTCTGCATTCTTGATAGATCAGGGTGCAGATGCACAATATATTTATCATAGTATTTATCTTGAATCACTTGAAACAAGAAAAGCCAATACTTATTTTAATGATAGAGTAGTATATAAAGATAATATTGCTTATCTTAAGAATGACAAGGAAGTATTTGATTTATTTAATCTTGACTTCAGCGATGTATCACGTGGTATCGTTTCTATGATGTCAGGCTTAAAAGAAATCGTAATTTGGCTTAATTTTACATTTGATGTTACTAAAAATGCTGTTATAGGTGAATTCAGATCAAGAGAAATTCCAATTGTTGATATCGCTAAAAAATATGGTGGCGGCGGTCATAACAATGCCTGTGGCGCTACACTTAAAGACTGGGACGAAGTCGATAAAATCATCGAAGATTTTTACGAAAGAGCTCAGGAAAATAAATAAAATATAATAAAAGAGATATAATTGCGTTAAGTGCTTTATTTACGGACTATCGATAAAGACGAACACATATGTGGCGGTAATTATATCTAGTCCGCTTTAAAGCGGCCTTTTAATTGGGGGCCTTTTAGATGTTTAAAAACACATTAAAAAATATTAAACAGTTTATACCATTATTATTAATAATATTTCTTTTAAGTTTTGCAGTAAGCTATTTTGTTACAGCATTTATTCATAATAATTACTTTTCTTATTATGAAGCTAAAGTAACAACTAATGAAGATATTGATAAAATTTACAATCTTGATTATTTAAAATCTTTAGAAGAAGATATAAAAAACTATAACAATGATGCCAAAACAAAAGGCACAGGCACGATTTATTATTCATCAACTACTAATTATGAAAATATATATAATAATTCTAAAATAGATAAATATGATGGATATTTCCTGATTTTAGTTAAGTGTCATGTTTTTGAAACAACTCAGTTATCTTCAAACGGAAGAATAAGTGAAGGAATAGAAAAATTTTCAAAAACAATGAATTCAATATTCAATAACAGCTTAAGAGATAATGATTCATATAATTTGGATGATAATTTTGAAATAATAAATCATCAGAATCCATATATAATTTCATCTATATCTTCATCAGCTTTATTTTTAATAATTCTTACATTAATAATCATCTTGAGTTTATTGAATAAGATTAAACCAAAAGAAAAAATTTATAATAATGTTACTATTTATAAAACACCATTTCATAAATCATATATAAAATCAAGCTTATCGCATTTTAAAAATGTCAAAGATATAGTAATGATAGCATTATTATTTTCTATGATGCTCGCACTAAAAGCGTTAAAACTGCCATCAGGATTTGGATCTTTGGGCCTTAATTTTGTATTTTTGGCATTTGCCATTATCGGCATGCTTTATGGGCCAGTAGTAGGGATAGTAATTGGCTTTTTCAGCGATATTTTAGGATTTTTCTTATTTCCTAGCGGATATGGATTTTTCTTCCCATATACAATAGACAGTATGATTACAGGCTTATGTTATGGCATATGCTTTTATAAAACAAGATTATCATTATCAAAATGTTTTTATGCTAGATTATTTGTAAATCTATTTGTCAATGTATTTTGTGGTTCTATATGGTGGAGTATAATAAATGGCTTTACTTATGAAGCATATTTAAATTATATGTTGGTTATTTCGCTGCCAAAGAATCTTATTTATTTAGTACCACAAACAGCATTATTATTTATAATATTAAAACCCGCAAGTAAGGTTGCGTCAAACTTTTCTTTAGTTGATAAAGAAATATATGATAATTTTGGAATAATATAGTTTAAAAATATACAAACTCAGTAATTAAAGTTATTATTGTTATATCTGTAGTTATAAAAATGTAGGATTTTTATAGATGTCATAAAGATGGTACGAGGGACAAGCCTAACGACTACCAAGCAACCTACCATATGGCAAGGTGCTAAGACTTGATTGATGGCAGAATGTGCCATCCATTAGCGGATGGCTTTATTATTTAAAGGGGCAAAATGATAGCGGAAGTAATAGTTGATTTAAAGAATAAACAAGTTAATCAGTCATATGATTACATCATCCCTGAATATTTAGAGGATCTTGTTTTAGTTGGCCAAAGAGTAATAGTACCTTTTGGTAGAATAAAAAGGACAGCTTTTATTATCAACATAAAAAAAGAAACTGAATATTATTCAAAATTAAAAGAAATTGATGAAATAATCGATGATAAAAGAATATTAGATGAAGAATTCATCGAACTTGCAAAATATATATCAGCTAATTATTTTTCATTTTTCTCAAGTGTTCTTGATTCAATGATACCAAGAGCTTTCAAATATAAATATGAAAAAATATTTGTTTTAAAAAATAAAGATGAAGTATCTAAAGATTTAACAAGATTATTCAGAAGTGGTAAACTGAAAGTTAAATCAGCACCTGAAGATAAAATTAAATTATTCTATAAAGAGGTTTCAAAGGGTAATATTGAAATTGAAACTGTCATTAAAAGAAATATAAGTGATAGGTTAATTGAATATGTAAAATTAGAAAATGAATTTTATATATCAGATAATTATAGAGAGAAAGAATTAATTGAATATTTAATAGAATATGATGATATTATTGAAAAAGAAATATTATTAGATGATTTGGGCTATTCAATAAACACAATCAATAATTTAGTTTATAATAAGGCAATTTCTATCTTAAAAATTGATAATAATATAGATGAAGAGCCTGTAGAAGTAAAAAAAAGTGATTTTAATTTAACTTTAGAACAAGAAGAGTGCTATAAAAAGCTTGAATTAAATAAATATGATACATATCTTCTATTTGGTGTTACCGGAAGCGGTAAGACAGAATTATATATGAGGTGGATAGAAGATCTTCTTAAAGAAGATAAGGAAGCTATAATATTGGTTCCTGAAATATCACTTACACCTCAGATGAGTTATCTTTTTAAAGAAAGATTTGGGAATATGGTTTCAGTACTTCATTCTAGATTAAAGCCAAAAGAAAAATATGAGGAATGGAAAAAAATAATAAATGGTAATATAAAGATTGTCGTTGGTGCTAGAAGTGCTATTTTCGCTCCACTTAAAAATTTGGGTATTATCATAATTGATGAAGAACATGATGGAAGCTATATTCAAATTACTAATCCTAAATATGATGCTAAAGATGTCGCATTATGGAGATCAAAAAGGCATAATATACCCCTTGTTTTGGCATCCGCAACACCTCTTGTAAGTGATTATCATAAGGCTTTATCAGGTGAATATAAGCTTTTAAGCATGAAAAAAAGAGTAAATGGTGAATATCAGGATGCATCTATAATCGTTGATATGACCAAAGAATTAAAAGAAGGAAATAAAACAGTATTTTCAAGGCAGTTAAGAAATGCACTAATTAATAATTATAATAATCATGAACAGGCAATCTTATTTTTAAATAGAAGAGGATTCTCAAGTTTTGTAATGTGCAGAAACTGTGGCTATACTGTTAAATGTCCGCATTGTGATATGACACTTACATATCATAAGAATAATAATTTGCTTATATGTCATCAGTGTGGTTTTAAGGTTCCTAATGTAACAACATGTGCAAGGTGTGGCTCTGATAAAATCAAATTTGTCGGTACAGGTACAGAAAAAATATATGAAGAAACTAGAAAACTTCTTCCTAAAGCTAGGATATTAAGGGCTGATACCTATGAAAGATTTAAAAATAATGAAGCAGATATTTTAATCGGTACCCAGATGATAACAAAGGGACTCGACTTTTCAAATGTTACATTAGTGGGTATAATGAATGCATCCCTTTCACTTAATTATCCTTCATATGATGCCAAAGAAGTCACATATGAACTTATCGAACAGGCATCAGGTAGAGCAGGAAGAAGAGAAAAAAAAGGTATTTCAATAATCCAAAGTTATAATGTTGATGATTATGCCATCACTTCTGCAGCAATACATGATTATGAAACCTTCTATAAAGAAGAGATTAAAAAAAGAGAAATACAAAAGATGCCACCTTTTTCACTCGTTTATGAAATAATTATTTCATCAAGAGATGAAAAATTAGCTAAACTTGAAGCATCCAATATTATAACTGCCATAGATTTGGTAAAAAAAGATACTAAAACCTATGGTCCTATAAAAGATAAGATTTATAAATTAAATGATATATTTAGATATAATATAACCGTATTTGTAAGAGAAGATGCAGTATTAAAGAGAATAGAAGATATCTATCCTCTATATCAACAAAATAAAGATGTTAAAATTGATATAAGGAGGCTTTGAAATGAAAATATTATTTTTAGGAACAATATCTTTTTCTAAAACTATTTTAGAAAGC
>CAKZZJ010000091.1 GCA_937885165.1 uncultured Caryophanales bacterium | reverse complement strand
CTTAAAACAAACCAAGTGTTATTATTTAAATAATAACACTTGGTTTGTTTTAAGACCTAGTGGAACAGAACCAAAATTAAAAATTTATTATGGTGTATGTGGTAAAACTAATGATGAAGCAGTTAACTGCTTAAAATCTTTAAAAGATGAAGTTTTAAAAATATTTAATACAATAGAATAATAAATTTTGAGTCTACATTTGTAGGCTCTTAATTTATCAAGAAGGAGAAAAAATGATCAATATATGGCATGATATCGATGATGATAGGATATCAAAAGATGAATTTGTTGCCTGTATAGAAATACCAAAGGGCAGCAAGAAAAAATATGAACTTGACAAGGAAACAGGCTTTATTATTCTTGATAGAATTTTATACACCTCAACACATTATCCAGCTAATTATGGCTTTATTCCAAGAACTTATTCTGATGATAAGGACCCACTTGATGTATTAGTTTTATGTGATGAGATTTTTGATCCTCTTATTTTAGTAAGATGTAAACCAATCGGTGTTGTCAAGATGGTAGATGATGAAGCTGTAGATGAAAAAATAATTTCAGTCTGCGTAAATGACCCTTCTATGAGTATCTATAATGATATATCTGAACTTCCACTACATATGTTTGATGAAATTAAACATTTCTTTACTGTCTATAAACAGCTTGAAGGAAAACACACTGTAGTAACAGAAGTATGCGGTGTAACTGAAGCTAAAAGAGTTATACAAGAATCAATTGATGCATATAAAGATTTATATATAAAATAAGAGGTGTAATATGGCTTTAAAAGCGGGAATTGTTGGTTTACCCAATGTTGGTAAATCAACTCTTTTTAATGCAATAACAAAAGCTGGTGCTTTAGCTGCTAACTTCCCTTTCGCAACTATAGAACCAAATGTAGGAATGGTTGATGTACCTGATGAGAGATTAACCATTTTATCAAATATGTATAATCCTAAAAGAACTATACCAGCAGTGTGTGAATTTACTGATATTGCTGGCTTAGTTAAAGGTGCATCTAAAGGTGAAGGTTTAGGTAATCAGTTTTTGGGTAATATCAGAAACTGCAACGCCATAATAGAAGTAGTAAGATGTTTTGATGATGCTAATATCGTTCATGTTGATGGAAGCATAGATCCAATAAGAGATATAGAAACTATAGAATATGAACTTATTTTATCCGATTTAGAACAAATTACCAAAAGGATGGTAAAGTTAGAAAAAAAAGCTCAATCTAAAGTAGATGATGCAGAAAAAGAATTTGCTTTATTGAAAAAATTAAAAGAAGAACTTGAAAAAGGTATATCTGCAAGAGAAATTAGTTTCGATAAAGAAGATTTAAAATATATTAATGAATATCAGCTTTTAACAATAAAACCACTTTTATATGTTTGCAATATAAAAGAAGATGATATTAAAGACCCTAATTCTTCAGAATATTTTAATAAAGTTTTAAATTATGCTAAATCAAAAAATTTAAAAGCTATTCCTATTTCAGCAGAAATAGAATCAGAACTTGCATTATTAGAAGATGAAGAAAAAGAAATGTTTTTTGAAGAATATGGATTAAAAGAAGCAGGACTTAATCTTTTAATTAAAGAGACTTACGCACTTCTTGGCTACAAGACATTTTTTACAGTTGGACCTGATGAATGTAGAGCATGGACATTTGTTGATGGAATGCTCGCACCAGAGTGTGCAGGAATAATTCATTCAGATTTCCAAAGAGGCTTTATAAGGGCAGAAACTACTGCCTATGATGATCTAATTTCATCAGGTTCTATGCTTAAAGCAAAAGAAAAAGGTTTAGTAAGACAAGAAGGAAAAGAATATAAAGTAAA
>CAKZZJ010000090.1 GCA_937885165.1 uncultured Caryophanales bacterium | reverse complement strand
GGTTCTATAATTGGTGAAAATGAAAGTGTAATTTACATTCCAGATACAATTACAATAATCAATAATTATGCATTCTATAATGCTAATTCTATGCTAAGTATTGTAATACCAAATAGTGTTACATCTATTGGCTATGCTATAATTGGCGGAACATATAGCCTTACATCAATTGAAGCTCCATTTATTGGAAATGAAAATGCAAGCGCTTGCGATTACGGAAATGGGAATATTAATGATCAGGCAACCAAAGTCTTAGGTTACTTCTTTGGTTATGGTTATAATTTTGAAAATCAAAGAATGTTTAGTAATATTTCAGGATATTTAACAGATGAAAATATTGCTACATTATTCAATGAAACTAAACAATATTATAATAGAACTAACCATGTCATTGATAATAATATTGAAAATGATGATGTAATCACAACTTACATACCTAAATCATTAACAACTATCATTATCAATAACCAAGCTGTAGTTCATACTGGTACATTCTCTAATGTTTTAAGTGTAACATCTTATAATTTCAGTAATGTATTAACAACTATCGAAGATTTGGCATTCTATTTAGATTTAGATAATGTAAATAATCAGGCACATTACACTGTAAATGGCGATTTAAGTGAATTAGTTTATATTGATTTAAGTGAATTAGTTTATATTGGTGCTTATGCATTTGCAAACAGCAATTTAGTAGGATTTAATTCAGCAAATGCAAATGAAATAATTATTCCTTCTAAGGTTACTACACTAAAATCTCATGCATTCTATAATACAGATTTAATTACAGCATTAACAGTTAGTGCAACCGTAACTACAGTTGAAGATTATGTATTTGCTGAAATGGAGAATCTAATATACATTACAATATTAAATAGATTAGTAGGAAATCATATGTTCTATAATGACCCAAGCGTAGTAACACTTGTAATACCTACTACAGTTGAAGAAATACGCGAAAGTGCGTTTGGTGGTATGACATCACTTACATCTTTAACAGTACCATTTATCGGTAGAATTAATAATGCTGATGCTTTATATAGTAGCGAAAAAGTATTAGGATTCTTCTTCGGACATGATGTAGATAATTTAGCTAAAGATAATTACGAATTAACTCAAAATGAGGTTGCTTATTATATTCCAACTTCATTAAAGAATTTGTATGTTACTGTTGATGATATAATTTCAGCATATGCACTACAAAATGTTAAACTTGAAAATGTTATATTTGATACAGTTGTAACAGTAGGCGATTATGCATTTGAAAATGCAGATAAATTAGTATATGTTGGTAAGAGTGTACAAAATATTTCTACAACTAATTTTGAAACATTAGTAGCAAATGGCTTATATGTTAAGGTTAATGGAGAATATGTACAAGTAGCTAATAATGCAACATATGATTCAACTAAGATTTACTACACTAGAAGTGGTAGTGAAGGAACA
>CAKZZJ010000089.1 GCA_937885165.1 uncultured Caryophanales bacterium | reverse complement strand
AAAGAATGAACCAACGCTTAAAAGAGAAGAATACAAATATTAAAGTGACTAATTTGCTATATCAATATGGAACTCATTTTGCATTCCCTCAATCATTACTAATGAAGATGCTTCCTATTTTTGGTAATTTGTTGATTAGAGTCTTTTATTCGGGTCGCAAACATGCTAGAGAATGTAAAAAGAGTCGAATTGATATAGATAACAATATTCAAAGAATTATCAAAGAATGGCTAAATGGATAAAGTTATAATGCAATGATTGATAAAATTAAAAATTCACTTAAAAGACATTTGGATAAGTACTGTGAATTTAGAGGCTCAAGAAGTAGTGGTGGGTAATATATTAAATAAAGTCAGCACTTATGAGCATTTTTCAGCACCTATGTAGTCTGCATTCATGTTGAGATAGTTGTGTTGTTGACTCTAAAAAACCAAAAATAACCAAAAACACAAAAATGTATTTAAACCAGTAAATTGGGCTATAGTCACCCGAAATTTGCTGGTTTTATTTTATTTTCTTATTGCTTTTCCGCCTGTTTTTAGTTATGTAGCTTATGAAAAGTTTAGGCTATAAACATAATTTATAGTCATCTAATAAGCGCAATTTTGAACAAAAAATAATAGGGGAACCTACGAATTTATCGATAAAACATTTTGGTAATATCGGTATATTTTGTTGACATAAGCATCTTATTTATTTTTGTCCGATTAAATATTGATTTTTCTTCCGATTTATTTTTAAATAAATATCCGATTAAATATTGATTTTTCTTCCGATTTATTGTATATTTTAGATACAAATCAAGGAGGAAATTCAAATGTATTATATCGATAGATTGTTTGATAAAACTTTAGAATTCGCACTGAGAAGCAAAGGAGCGATTGTTGTGGTTGGGCCAAAATGGTGTGGCAAATCAACAACATGCGAGAGACATGCAAAAACAATAATTGATTTAATGCCTCTTGAAACAAGAAAAGACTTTGTAGATTTGGCAAAGGTGTCTCCAAGCAGATTTTTAAATTATGGACCTAAACCAGTATTGATTGACGAATGGCAGCATGTATCATTTGTATGGGATCAAATAAAATATGAAGTTGATAAAGCAAGTCAATTTGGCCAATATATTTTAACTGGCAGCGTTACTGATAGAAACTTTTCTAAAGAAAGTGAAGTTCAAAGTAGGCATACTGGCAATGGTAGAATAATAAGGAAAGTGATGAGAACTTTATCTTTATATGAAACAAAAGAAAGTAATGGTTCTGTATCATTGTTGGATTTAAAGGAAGATAAGTTTAAATCATCGTTTACTGATAAGGGTATAAATGAATATGCTTACTATATTTGTAGAGGTGGCTGGCCTCTAGCAATAATGGAACAAGATAAAGAAGTTGCGTTGCAACAAGCTATTGATTATTATGACGTTGTAACGACCGATGACATTTTTTCATTAAGAGATATCCCTTTAAGAAAAGATATAGAAAAAGCTAAAAAACTTATGCGTTCCTATGCAAGAAACGTTTCAATAGCTGCGTCAGATGAAACACTAAGAGATGATTGTATATCAAATGATGAAACATTTGATAAGGACGTATTTGCGAAATATTTAAATGCATTAAAGAATCTATATGTTATTGATGAATTACCAGCATGGAACCCAAATTTGAGGAGTAAAACGGCAATAAGGACAAAAGAAACAAGACATTTTACGGATCCATCAATTGGAGCTGCAGCACTTGGCATTACACCAGATGGAATTTTTAAAGATATGACCACTTTTGGGCTACTATTTGAATCGCTTGTAATACATGATTTAAGAGTATATTGTGATTTTATTAATGCTCATCTTTATAAATATAGAGACTCCAAAAAAAGAGAAGCAGATGCGGTAATTCAATTTAGAGATGGCTCTTTTGCTTTAATTGAAGTAAAGTTAGGGAATGAAGACGACATAAATGAAGCAGGCAAAAATTTAATTGAAATTGCAAATGATATTCAAGAAGAAAAAACAGGCAAGTTAGCGTTTTTAATGATTGTTACTAAAAATAAGGTAGCATATAGGATGAAAAATGGTGTTTATGTTGTACCGTTATGTTGTTTAAAACCTTAGTCGACATTTATGAATTACAAAAGAAATGAGTTTGGTGGTAAAAAAATAAAAAAACAATTAAATATTTAGTAGCATTATTGTTAGCGATTCCTTTGTTTACATTATCAACTTGTGACTTTTTAGGTGGCTCAAACTCTAAAAAAGATGCTACAAAATATAATGAAGAATTAGTTTTATCTACAGGTAAATGGTATTTATTAAATGATGATAAAATGCCTACTGATACGTATTTTGAATTTGATGGTTCTAAAGAAAATATGACATTTAAATATGTAGAAGAAGGCAATAATAAACATCCTGGTTCCTATAGATGCGTGTATAAAGAAAATGAAGAATATATAGATTATTACAACAATAAAAGAATTAAAGTAAAAAATAAAGGATTATCGCCTATTGTATATAGACAACAATCCTTAAATACAATATCATTATAACAATCAAGAACCTCGAGTCCAAGATTTGGGGTTCACATCAGTGAAACCCAAATTCTTAAAAAGGTGTAATTAATTGCTTAAATTATATTGAAAAAAGGTGTAATTAATTATAAAATATATGTGGTGATGTCTATGTATAGAAAATATATAAAAAATCTAACTAATTGGTTAAATAGTGATAGAAGAAAACCGTTAATGGTTTGGGGAGCACGTCAAGTAGGTAAGACTACTCTAATAAAAGATATATTTGCCGAAGAATATTTCAAGAATAAATATATCTATATTGATTGTAGAATTGAACATGATTTTGTTGATTATTGCATGAAGCATGTTAATGCTAAAGAAATCATTAATTATTTGGCATTAGAAAACGATATGATAATTGATAAAAATACATTGATAATTTTCGATGAGGCTCAAGAATGCTTGCCTATAATTACATTGATGAAATATTTTTGCCAGGACTATAGAGAAATCCCAGTAATCGTGACTGGATCAATGGTTCGAATTAAAATTCAAAGAGAAAATAGAAAAAGAGGAAAAGGAAATAAAGATAAGTTTTTATTTCCAGTTGGCAAAATAAATCAATTAACAATCTATCCTATGAATTTTGAAGAATTTTTAATAAATAAAAATGAAGTATTATATAATAACCTGCATGAATCATTTAATAAAGGTGAAAAATGCGATGATTTAATTCATAATAAGGCTATTGAAGTGTTCTATGAATATATGCTTGTTGGTGGAATGCCAGAAGCAGTAGATGTATTTTTAGAGACAGGAAACTATCAAGAATCAAGAGAAACTTTAAAAGAATTATATGATAACTATTTAGCTGACATGGATTTATACCAAGCAAGTCCTGAAGCAATTATTAGAGCTAAAAAGATATTTGAAAGCATATTTACTCAATTAAATAAAGAGTCAAGAAATTTTAAATCTACTTTAATTGAAGAAGGATCAAAAAATAGAGATATGAGAAGTCCTATTGATTGGCTTACTTTAGCTTATATTGTAAATAAGGCATCATTGATAAAAGAAAAAGTAACTATTCCTTTAATTGATTCGGATGAATCTTTATATAGATTGTATTTATCTGATGTTGGTATGTTTTCATATCAAAGTAAAATTAATCCTGTAACTTTTATTGATAAAGATTCAAGAAATACATTATCAGGAATTTTCTTTGAAAACTATTTTGCAACTGAACTTGTGAATGCGGATTATAAACTTTTCTATTGGAAAGGAAAAGGTAGTTCAGAGTTTGAGTTTGTTATTGAATATGATTCAAATATTATTCCAATTGATGTCAAGAAAACTAAAGGTTCATTGAATTCACTAGAAAAATATAAGAATCATAATAAATTGTTTTTAGCGATAAAAGTATCTGAAAAAGGATTTGGCTATGATGAAAAAAATAAAATATTAACAATTCCTTTTTATGATGTACCATTTTTAATTGAAACTTTAAAAAAAGGTGCAATTAATACATTGATTGATAGTGTCAAAAAGTGTAATTAATTATTATGATAATAGATTAAGATATTAAAGAATTGATTATTCTAATGCTTGAGAGCCACTAAAAAATAGTAGTCTGAAAATATATCAAACTACTATTTTTTTATTACTTAGATTCTATTTCATCTATTAATTTATTTATTTTTTTCTGAATCATATTTTTTTCTTATATTTTCAGTTGTTGGTGGTATCTCATAGTTATTATGGACTATCCTATCCATAATAGAATCTGCTTGTATTCCATCACCTAATCTTTCAAGCCATTCATCTACTGAAAACTGGCTGACAAATATTGTTGAATTTCTTTCTGCTCTAAGTTCCATTAATTCATATACAAATTTGACTTCCTTGTCTGATAATTTATAAATTAACCTTGGGAAACATATTTAAGGCAAAAGTCAGCAGTATTTGTCTCCACCCATACATGACTAGTAAACATTTCTAATAAATATGATTTAAACACTTATTTTGCACTTTAAGGTAAATAAATGTTTATCATAAATTGCACAAACAGGATAATTAATTGAATTATAATTTTCACTTTTTAAAATTTTATGATACTATACGCTTGAGGCAGAAAAATATGGAAAGAAAAGATTAAAAAAGATACTAGAGTGGAACAAAGAACATAGAAAACCATTGGTTGTGTATGGTGCTAGGCAAATAGGTAAAACTTATTTGATAAAAGAAATCTTTGCTGAAAGATATTATAAAGATAATTACATATACATTGATTTTAAGAAAGATAATGACGTTCGAGACTACATAAATGGCAATGGTAAAGGTAGTGGACCAATTTCAGATGCAAAAAAGATTATAGAATACTTATCTTTACGTGAAAAAAGAGTTATTAATAAGAATACTTTATTAATATTTGATGAAATACAAGAAGCATTACCAATAATTACAGCATTAAAATATTTTAAACAAGATTATAGTGAGATTCCAGTTATTGCAACTGGGTCAATGGTAAGAATAAAAATTAAGCGAAACCAAAAAATATCAAACCAGCATGCATTAGAAGGCTTTTTCTTTCCAGTTGGTGCAATAGAAGAAATATATATTCATCCAATATCTTTTGAAGAATTCATTTATAATTCAAATAGACTATTACACGATAAAATAGTAGAGTCATATAATAGTAAAAATCCATTAGAAAATAGTATTCATGAATTAGCTATGGAGGAATTGTATAGGTATTTACTAATTGGTGGAATGCCTGAAAACGTAAAAATGTTTTTAGATGGCGATTCAATTGTAAATATAAGAAAAAACATCGTATCAATTTTAACGATTATTTAAATGATATGGATTTATATCAAGTAAGTAGTGAATCTATTATTAGATCAAAGATGATATTCAATAATATTTATCGAGAATTAGATAAAGAATCAAAAAATTTTAGCGCATCACTTCTTGAAAAAAAATAAAGTAAAAAATAAAGGATTATCGCCTATTGTATATAGACAACAATCCTTAAAT
>CAKZZJ010000088.1 GCA_937885165.1 uncultured Caryophanales bacterium | reverse complement strand
AATGTTACCGCAAAACATATTGTAATATTTATTGCTGTAGTTGCATTATTATGTGCCCTACTAATTGGCGGAGAAGCAGGTGTAGGATATTTTAGATATCGTAACGAGATGAATAAGATAAACGGTGTTAAAAAAGAAAAGAAAGATAAAAAAGAAGAAGGGCTTGATGCACCTAGTGAAGAAGATTTGGAAAAAGATAAACTTATCATTGATGAACCAGATGCTAAAGACCAGGATTCTATAGTGGTTTAGGATGGATCCTTTTGTATTATTAAGTGTAATCAACACAAAATTAAGAGATTTTTATGATAATCTAGATGATTTATGTGAAGATCTTAATTATGATAAAAAAGAAATAACAGATGAACTTAAAAAAATATGCTATTATTATGATGAGGAGAAAAATTGTTTTTTAAAAAAATGATTTTTCTTTACTTTGTAATAAAGTATTGATATAATTTATTAGATTTTTGAAATAAAAGGCAGGTATTTATTATGAATTATGAAAAAATAGAAGGTAGCAGAGTCAAATTTACTTTAGATGTAACAAAAGATGAATTTGAAGCTGCACTTGATGAAGCATTTAAAGTTGTTGTTAAAAAGGTTACTGTAAAGGGCTTTAGAAAAGGTTCAGTTCCAAGAGGAATATTTGAAAAGAATTTCGGAGTTGAATCTTTATATGAAGATGCACTTAATGTAATTTTAAGAAATAAGGTTAGAGAAGTAACTTCTGATAAACAAGTTAATGAAGAATTAGTTATGCTTGGCCAGTTTAATGCTGATGTAGATAAAGATTTTGAGCGTGGCAAAGATTTTAAAGTATATCTATTCATTGATATCGAACCAGAATTTGAATTACCTAAATTAAAAGACATCAAAGTAAAAGGCAAAAAGGTTGAGGTAAGCGATGATGATGTTTACAAAGAAATCAAAAATGTCGTATCTAAAGATGTAACAAAGGTTGACAAGGTTGATGGTGTTATCGCAGAAGGAAATATCGTAAAATTCGATTATGAAGGATTTGTTGATGACAAGGCTTTTGAAGGTGGTAAAGCTACTGATGCAACCTTAGAAATCGGTTCACATCATTTCATACCAGGCTTTGAAGAAGCAATGGTTGGATTACATGTTGGCGATATGAAGGATATCGAAGTTACATTCCCAGAAGAATATGGTGCTAAAGATTTAGCAGGTAAAAAAGCCATATTCAAATTAAATATTAAAGAAGTTCAAGAAGAAGTTCTTCCAGCATTCACAGATGAATATATCAAAGGCTTAAAAATTGAAGGTGTAGACAATCTTGATCAACTTAAAGCTTTAAAGAAAAAAGATCTTGAAGAAAGATTAGACAGAATTGAAGAAGATAGAGTCGCAAATGACATTTGTAAAGAATTAATTGATAAAACAGATGTTAGCGTTCCTAGATCTTTAGTTTCAGAAAGAGTAGAATCATATAATAGACAATATGAAGCTCAGGCTAAGGCATATGGTATTTCAGTTGAACAATTATTAAGCTTCCAAGGAATTACAATGGAAGATTTCAATGACCAAATTGAAAAGAATGCATCAGAACAAGCTAAATTTAATTTAGTTGCTTCAAAATTGTTAGAAGAAAACAATCTTGTTCCGACAAAAGAAGAAATTGAAGCAAAAGCTGAAGAAGATGCTTCAAAACAAAACAAGAAAAAAGAAGAAGTTTTATCAGTTAATGCCCAAAGATATGCTTCTGAATTATCTTATAAAAAATTAATTGACTTCTTAAAAGAAAATGTAACTATTGAATAATATTTAAAAGACGCCTTCATTTAACTGAAGGTGTTTTTAGAAAATAAAATTATGTGAAATAATGTATTTTTGGCAAAGTGCTTGCAACAGTGCCAAAAATGTGATATTATATACTCGCCGAAAGAAAAAGAGGTGAAAATCTATGAATGAAGAAAACGAAATTAGAACTGAAGAAGAACAAAAACTTTTCCTTCCTGCTATAGCTATCCGAGGTACTGTACCACTTCCTGGAAATGAATTTAAAATTGAAGTTGGTAGAGAATCATCAGTTTTAGCTTTAGAAGCAGCAGAAAAAATGTATGATGGAAATATAATATTATTGATCCAAAAAGATAACAGCGATAGCGAACTTGACGTCAACAATTTAGAAGAAATTGGTGTTTTCGCAAGAATCACATTGAAACTAAAACTTCCTAATGAACATTATAGGGTTAAATTTAAAATCTCTTATCGTATATCTTATAAGGATTTTCAGCAGGTAGCACCATATTTTGTTGTTAATTATGAAAAATTGTTCTCAATTTCAACAAATGACGCTAAAGAAATGGCCTTAATAAAAGAAGTTGCCGCAAAAATATCTGCAAGCCCATCTTCTTATTTAACTACAAGTGAGGGTGTTACTAAAGCATTATCTCAAAATATCAATGCCGATACCTTAACTGATTTAATCGCCTTCAGGTTAAAACAGACAGGTAATGTTTCCAAATATAAGTATCTTGAAGAATTATCAGTAACAAGAAGATTAGAATTAATCTTAGAAGATATAGAAAGAGAAAAAGAAATCATTGCTTTAGAACAAAAAATCAATGAGGATGTAAAAAAAGCCGTTGATGAATCTCAAAAAGAATATTATTTAAGAGAAAAGATGAAGGCTATCCAAAATGAACTTGGTGATAAGGCAAGAACTGAAGAAGATATTGAAAGATTAAGAAAAGCCATTGAAGATAAGAAATTGCCTGATGCTGTATATAAAAAGGCAAAAGAAGAACTTCAAAAATATGCACAGGCTGGAAATCAGATGGCTGAAGCAAGCATTATAAGAACTTATCTTGAGTGGATAATCAATCTTCCTTGGAATGAATTAAGTGAAGATAATAATGATTTAAACGATGTTTCAAAGAAACTTGATAAGAACCACTATGGTCTTAAAAAAGTTAAAGACAGGATTATAGAATATCTTGCAGTTAAGATGATGACAGGTAAGAATCCTTCAACCATTTTATGTTTTGCTGGCCCTCCAGGTGTAGGTAAAACATCACTTGCTAAAAGTATCAGTGAGGCCTTGGGAAGAAAATTTGTCAAGCAGTCACTAGGTGGCGTAAGAGATGAATCTGAAATCAGGGGTCATAGACGTACTTATTTAGGTGCCCTACCAGGAAGAATTCTAAAGGGTATGAAGGATGCCGGAACAATCAATCCTGTATTCTTACTTGATGAAGTAGATAAGATGACTGCTGATTACAGAGGTGATCCTGCTGCTGCAATGCTTGAAGTATTAGACCCTGAACAAAACAAATTTTTTAGTGATAATTATTTAGAAGAATCATATGATTTATCACAGGTTATGTTTATTACTACTGCAAATGATATATCTGAAATTCCTGGTCCGTTAAGAGATAGAATGGAAATTATTGAATTATCAAGCTATACTGAAATTGAAAAATTCAATATCGGATTCAAATATTTGCTTCCAAGAAATCTAGAAGAACATGGATTAAAAGAAAACCAGATAACCATCACTGAAGATGCAATGTATTATATCATTCGTTCATACACCAGAGAAGCAGGTGTCCGTGAATTAAATAGAATGATAGCTACACTTTGCCGAAAGACAGTTGCGAAAATCCTGATGGAAAAGGTTGAAAATATGGTTTTTACACCTGAAAATTTAGAAGAATATCTTGGTAAAATAAGATTTACTAATAACAAGAACCGTGAAGTTAATCAGGTTGGTGTTGTAACAGGACTTGCCTGGACAGCATTTGGCGGAGATACTCTTGATATAGAAGTTACTACATATCCTGGTAAAGGTGGATTGGTATTAACAGGGAAACTTGGCGATGTAATGAAAGAATCAGCTCAGGCTGCATTCTCATTTGTTAAACATCATGCAAAAGAATACAGTATTCCTCAAGAAGTGTTAGAGAAAAACGATATACATATTCACGTACCTGAAGGTGCAGTACCAAAAGATGGTCCTTCAGCAGGAGTAACTTTAACAACAGCTTTAGTTTCAGCATTATCTAACAAGAGCGTTGACTCACATATTGGTATGACAGGTGAAATAACATTAAGAGGGGCTGTATTACCAATAGGTGGCTTAAGAGAAAAATCAATTGCCGCACTTAGAAGTGGACTTGTAAAGATTTATATCCCTGAAGAAAATGTTAGAGATATCGAAGATATTCCTGAAGAAGTAAGAACCAAACTTGAAATAGTTCCAGTTTCTGAAATGTCTGAGATATTAAATGATATTTTCAAACCGGAACCTACTAATTTAGCTTAAGATATGAGTGATCAAATATAAACTTTAAAGTTTATATTGGTCACTTTTTTTCTATTTAGATTTATTTATAAATCTATTGACTATTATAAAAAAAATTTATATACTTATCTAGAGGTGATAGAGTGATAGACCAAAAATTGCTGACATTTTTAACACTGATAGAAGAAAAAAGCTATACTAAAGCTGCAGCTAAATTATATATA
>CAKZZJ010000087.1 GCA_937885165.1 uncultured Caryophanales bacterium | reverse complement strand
CCACCTTGGGCATCGTGCCCCCATAGCGGGCATTGTGAAAGGCGGGCGTGTTGCGATATTCAAACCAATACTGGAACGAGAACATATCCAGCAGGAACAGGGCACCGTTGTGGTGGGCATCGTCGCCACGGAACCAGTCGGTGACAGGTGCCTGCGGACTCACCGCCTTCACGGCAGGATGGCCGCTCATGCCAGCCATCGTCGAATAGAAGCCAGGGTAAGAGATGCCGAACACACCGATGTTGCCATTACTATTGGTGTTGCGAATCAGCCATTCCGCCGTGTCGTAGGTGTCGGAAGCCTCATCGACGGGAGCCGAAGGGGTCGCCTTCGCAATCTCGCCCCGCTTGTTGAACTTCGGCGTCTTCGCTGTAAAAACTTTTTATATAATCGTTCATCCACTTGTGCATTTCGTTTAAAATTTCTTGCAACTTCATCACCACCTTTAAAAAAATCAACTTAGATATTATAACAGATTGCGCCAAAATTGGAATAAGCAAAATAAAAAAACTCCTCCGACGAAACGAAGGAGCCGCAAAATTTTTTTCAACTTATATTTGCTAAAGTTGCAAAAATTGATCTTGAAACGCTGTATTTAAAATTGATTTTAGCATTTGGATATAGTTTTTTAACTGCCATTACAAGAACATATCTTAAAGTAGCTTGATACATCTTTGTAACGCTTGAATCACCAAGTTTTAGTAATTCTATATCTGCATCAGCAGATACAACATAATTTAATTCTCTTAGTCGATTATTGACTTTTGCAGCCATATAATCAAGATTATCATTAGAAATCATTTCAATGATTCTAGTGGGTTTGTCGAATGTCTTTTCAACACCATTAATTCTAACTTTCATTTTTCTCCTCCATATATTTTTCGAAATTAGTTTAACAAATTATAATAATTAGAAAATAAAATAATTAATAATAAATAATCTAATATTTAAAACTAGATGCCTTTTGTAATTAAATTTCGCCACTTTCTTCATACCTCTTAAGGTAATCAGTTGGTGTTTCAAAAGACTCTAAATCTTTATTTTCTATATGAGTAATTTTCTTTTTTTCTTCCTTTTTTTCTTTTTGGGTAATTAAATAAGCGTTCTTTAAAGCTTCGTAAGAAGATTCGGTATCATAATCAGTGACTCTATTTTTAAATCTGGTTCTTAAAAAATTAACCTTATAGAAGGTATAAATTGGCCTTCTGTGCGATTTTATAGAAAGACTATAATATTTCCTTTTTCTTTGCCTTGCGATAGCTTTAGCGATAATTTGATCTTCTTTAGCAATATGGATTACATCGTCATTATCGCTTGCTAGAAAGAATTTTTTATCATCATAATGATATAAATCAATGATATTTCCATCATCATCTTTTATTTCAACAACTTCTCTTTTAGTTTTAATCTTAAGAATTCTTTTAAGATAATAACCATTTGTTGTCTCATATAAGACGAAATCTTTCTTTTTATATTCATCCTGTCTATTTAACATAGCATAATCGTCAATTTTAAACATAGGATAATTATCTTCATTTTCAATTCTAAATGCCGATACATGACCTTCTTTTGCTAAATTTACTACCTTTTTGACATCATATTCAGTTATATAATAGGGGCTTGAGTAATCAGTTTTCATATATACCTCTTTGAATATGTTTTTTACAGAATTATTATAAATAAAAATACTCATTTTTTCAAGTATGAATGCCTTTATTAGGCTTTTTATACTTCCTCAAAACAATTGAGAAGATATTTTATCACTACTCATCTATAATTGCAAGCGTTTTCTTTAAAAAAATAAAAAAAGATGTAACATTTTTAAATTACTCATGTGAATATGTTTTTAATTACATCTTTTAATATATATATTATCTTTTTTAATATTGATAGTGATTAATTATTAAGATATAAATTAATTATTTCTTTTATTTCATCACTATAAATATTTAATTCATCTTTAGTAATAATGCCTTTCCTTACTAAAAATGTGAGCATTTCAATCATCCTTGATCTACTGACTCTATAAAATATAGAATCATATTCTTTATAATCTATTCCGATATTTTTTTTAGTTCAAAATATTTTTTTGAATTATTTATATCTTCATCATCGATTATATTTTGATATTTATTAATTTTATATTTGAAATATCTATCTTTATAATCATCTATATTATTTTTAAATTCTTTCCAATCTGATTCTTTCAATTTATAATCCATGTTAATCCTCATCGTCAAATAAAGAAATCTTTTTATATTTTATATTTTCTATTTCTTTATTTTCTTCATTATCATTTGTGTTTTCTTCTACATTAAATGATATATTTTTAGGTTCATTAGAAATATTATTTTCTTTTAAATCATCCATATCTTTTTTAATTTCGGATGTTTTTACTTCTTGTTTTTTATTTTCTTTTGCTAGGATAGCATCTAAATCACTAAATATATCTGTTTGTTTTATTTTTTTATTTTGAAGTGGCATTTCATCTTCTACTCCAAAATTTTCAGAAAATAAGTCGGTTTTAACTTCTACCAAGTAATCGATTGGTACTATTTCATCTGGTTTTTCTGCATCTTGAATATTCATACCAATCAATTGTTTTAAGTCAGGATTATTTGACTGAATCTGTTTACCAGCATCACTTACATTATATTTTAGTGAGAATGCATCAATTTCATCGTTACCATTTTTATAAATAAGATAAATCTTAACATTTTCTTTATACTGATTAGGTGTTAGTTTCTGGGCATCTAATAATAAATAAGGATTAGATTTTAATTTTTTGATTAAAGGCTGAGTTGTTCTCGCCCTTTTGATTAAAGGTAATTCGGTAACCTTCATTCTCTTGATTGTATTTCTATTTGTAAGTAATACAAAGTCATCATTTTTATTGCAGTAAATACCACTTACTACTTCATCATCTTTAATCTTCAATCCTTTTATACCACCGGCATCTTTTCCATAAAGTGATATATCAGATGCTCTAAAGCGGATACCTTCAGCATTTTTAGTAAATAATATTACTTCTCTTGCTTCTTTAATCATATCAACAGATACTAATTCATCATCACTTGATAATTTCATAGCTCTTAAAGGCTTAGAATATCTATTCGCTATAAATTCCTGAAGCATTGTCTGTTTTACATCGCCTTTTTTAGTGGTGAATAAGAGTTGATATGTTTCACTAAAATTTGATATTGAAAATACAGATACAAATTTTTCTTTTGAGTTGATATTTACTAGACTTGAAATAAAACTACCTACTTCTTTGAATTTACATTCAGGTATTTTATATACAGGTAGATATATGAAATTACCTAAATTAGTAAATATAAGTAATGTATCAAGGGTTGATACTTGTTTTAAGAAGATAACTGAATCATTTTCTTTTAAGCCGTTAACTTTAGCAAGATTATATGATTTAGGAGTTGTTCTTTTTAAATATCCTTCTCTTGATATAGATACCATTACATCTTCTTTTGCAACTAAATCAGCCTCATCAACTCTTATTTGAGATACTTCATCAACGATTTCTGTTTTACGTGTTGAAACTAAAACCTTATTCATTTCAGTTAATTCTTTTTTGATTACTTTAAGTAATTCTTTTTCACTTGATAAGATTTTATTATAGTTTGTAATCTTTTCGTTTAATGTTACTTCTTCTTTTTGTAATTCTTCAATATCTTGGTGAGATAATGAATATAGTCTCATCATTACGATAGCGTTAGCTTGTAGTTCGCTGAAATTGTATTTTGAAACTAAATTATCTATTGAGTCTTGTTTGTTTTTACTATTTCTGATTAAGTGTATTACATCATCTGTAATATCAACCATCTTCATTAAACCAGTAACAATATGAAGTCTATCTGAGGCTTTTTTTAGTTCATAATTGGTTCTATTTGTTATTACATCTTTCTGATGTTCAATATAGGCATCAATTATCTGCAATACACCAACTCTTTTAGGGCTTCTATTTACAATTGAAACCATATTATAGTTGCAGTTTATTTGTAGATCAGTGTTTTTGAAAAAATAATTAATTATCGCATCAGGATTAGCATTTTTCTTTAAATCAATTGAGATTCTAAGTCCATCTCTTCCTGATTCATCCCTTACTTCCATTACATCAGGTACTTTACCATCTATACGAAGCTGTTCCATTCTTGATACAGTTTTGGATTTAATTGTATCATAAGGTATTTCTGTTATGACAATTCTTTTAAGTCCATTTGGTGCGTCTTCTATGTGGTATTTACTTCTTATAGGTACAGCACCAGCACCTGTTAGGAATGCTTTTCTTATTTCCTGCTTACCCATAACAATACCGCCTGTAGGGAAATCTGGGCCTGGCATTATTTCAAGCAATTCATCTACAGTCATATTAGGATTATCAATTTTAGCGATTGTCGCATTTATTACTTCATTTAAGTTATGTGTCGGAATATAGGTTGCATAACCTGAAGATATACCCATAGAACCATTTACTAATAAATTAGGGAATTTGGCAGGTAAAACTGTAGGTTCTTTTTCTTCATCATCAAAGTTAGGTATGAATGGTACTGTATTTTTATCTATATCTTCAAGTAAATATTCCGCATTCTTTGTTAATCTAATTTCTGTATAACGCATAGCTGCAGGACCATCACCATCAATTGATCCATTATTACCATGCATATCGATAAGTGGTACACCCATCTTCCAATCCTGACTCATTCTTACTAATGCTTCATAGATAGATGAATCACCATGCGGATGGTATTTACCCATTACTTCACCTACTATACGAGCACTTTTCTTATATGGTGCACTCGCATAGATCTTAAGAGCATTCATACCAAATAAAATTCTTCTTTGAACAGGCTTTAAACCATCCCTAATATCAGGTATGGCTCTATCTTGGATTATGTATTTTGAATATCTCCCGAAACGGTCGCCTATTGCTTCTTCTAATTTAAGTTCCTGAAACTGTTCACTTAGGAATACATCAAGCTTATTTTTAATTGAATCATTATTCTTAGCCATATTATTCCTCCTCTAGAGTAAAGGATACATGATTATCTATCCATTCTCTTCTTCTTTGTGAATCAGCACCCATAAGTGTTTCAATTTGGGCTTCAGCTTCTGATTCATCATCAATTGAAACCTTGACTAAAGTCCTCGTTTCAGGGTTCATTGTTGTATCCCAAAGCTGTTCAGCATTCATTTCACCAAGACCTTTATATCTTTGTAATATGGTTTCACATTTAGCCTCAGCAAGTATTTTATCTTTTTCTTCATTAGTCCATGCGTAAAGAATTTCTTCTTTTTTACCGCGCTTTGTAATTTTAAATAGTGGTGGTAAAGCAAGATAAATTCTTCCGTCTTCTACTAAAGGACGCATATATCTAAAGAAGAATGTAAGCAATAAAACCTGAATATGTGCGCCATCATCATCAGCATCGGTCATTATTATTATCTTTTTATAATTACATTTCTTTAAATCAAAATTTACACCATAATCAGCGCCAATTGTATAAATCATTGTAGATATTTCTTCATTATTAAGTGCTGATTCAGCAGTAGCTTTTTCAGTATTTAATACTTTACCTCTAAGTGGTAATATCGCTTGAAAACGCCTGTCTCGGCCTTTTTTTGCAGAACCGCCCGCAGAATCACCTTCGACTAAATAAAGTTCATTGATTTCTTTATTCTTTTCGCTTGTCGGAGCGAGCTTTTCAGAAATATTTCTTTCGCCTTTTTCTTTTTTATCCATACGTGCCTGTTCACGTGCTTCTCTAGCTTTTTTTCTGGCTTCTGCTTCTTTTAAAGCTTTCTTTATTAATCTTTCACTTAAATCTTTATTTTCAATTAAGAAATATGTAAGTTTATCTGTCAAAACCTGATCAACAGCAATTTTAGCTTGAGGAGTACCAAGCTTAGCCTTAGTCTGACCTTCAAATTCAAGCAGTTTCTCACTTACTCTTACGGAGATTATAGCAGTTAGGCCCGCACGAAGATCAGTACCTTCTAAAAATACTGTATCTTTGATGATTTTATTTCTGTGTGCATAATCATTAAATGCCTTTGTAAGAGCAGATTTAAATCCAGTTTCATGAGATCCGCCATCAGGAGTTTTAACATTATTTACGAATGATATTAATGTTTCAGTATATGAATCAACAAACTGAAGGGCAACTTCTACTTCTATATCATCTGTAAGTTCTTTACCATTTGCTTCATATGGTGCCTGATAAACACCTTCGAAATAAGCAACCTTATGTATTGCATTCTTACCAGTTGTTAAGAATGCTACATATTCAGATATACCATTTTCATATACGAATGTTTCATGTTTTTGATTTCTTTTATCTTTGATATTCATTCTTAAATTTTTAATTAAGAATGCACTTTCTCTAAGCCTTGTTTTTATGGTTTCGTAATTATAAACAGTTGTAGTAAAAATAGCTGGATCTGGTTTGAATGTTACTGTAGTTCCGGTTCTTTTAGTTTCGCCTAATTCTTCTACTTTAGATACTTCCATACCACCATTTTTAAATCTTATCTGTCTGATTTTACCATCTCTATATGATGTTACAATTAAATATGAAGATAAAGCATTGACAACTGAAGCACCAACACCATGAAGTCCTCCTGATGTTTTATATGCATTAGAATTGAATTTACCACCGGCATTTAGTTTTGTATAGATAATTTCCATTGTATTTTTACCTGTACTATGCATACCTGATGGTACACCTCTACCATAGTCTTCAACAGTTATTGAGTTATCTTCATTTATTATAACAGTTATTTCTTTTCCATAGCCTGCTAAAGCCTCATCTATTGAGTTATCAACAATTTCCCATACTAAGTGGTGCAAACCTCTTTCATCGGTTGAACCAATATACATACCTGGTCTTTTTCTTACATGTTCAAGACCTTCAAGTATAGTTATGGATTCATCATTATATGCTTGATTCTGGGCCATAATAATTTACTCCTCTCAAAAATAAAAATTTAGTAAAATTTTTCACGAAATTCGACAATATATATTATAACTAATTTTTCCAAAATATTTAAGTTTTTTTGTTAATTTTTTTCTAAAACTTTACAATTATTTTTAATAATTGTATAATAGCATACAAGGAGTGGATAATATGTTTTTTGCAAGTGCATCAACGCTATATACTATAGATATATTAGTAGCGATTATGTTCTTAATTATATCTTATCTTATCGGCTCAATTCCCTTTGGTATTGTTATAGGTAAGGCATTAACCGGTAAAGATATAAGGAATTATGGCAGTAAAAATATCGGTTCAACCAATGCGATAAGAGTATTAGGTAAAAAAATAGGATTTTTAGTATTCTTTTGTGATGTTTTAAAAGGTATGGTTGTTATACTTATAGTTAAAGCTTTAAATTCATCAGGAGTATGGGTTACACCGATTGCTGAAATGTGGTATGGACTTGCAGCGATAATAGGTCATTCATTCTCAATATTCTTAGGCTATAAAGGCGGTAAGGCTGTTGCAACATCTCTTGGTGTTGTTTTGGTTACTACACCACTATCAGCAATATTATGCTTAATTGCATTCTTAATTGTACTAAAAACAACAGGCTATGTTTCACTTGCATCTACTGCAGCAACAATCACTGTTGTGGCAACTGCTTGGATTTTATATGGTGTAGGTATGCCGATAGTTGAAAATTCATTTTCTACATTCTTTCCAGCATATCTAATAGGTAAGACTCCACTTGTCTTATGTATACTTCTATCCTGTGTTGCAACGTTAATTATTTTAAAACACATTAAAAATTATAAAAGACTTATTAACGGCACAGAAAATAATTTTAAAAAATCTAAAAAGGCTAAAGTAGAAGCAAATCAATAATAAAAATTTGAGGATATAAATCCTCTTTTTTTTATGGCAAAAAGAAAAAGCCTCATGAGAGGCTTATCTATTATTCTTCAACGATTGCATCAACAGGACAAACACCTTGACATGCACCACAGTCGATACATAAATCTGGATCAACATGAGATACATCTTCAACAGTGATAGCACCAACTGGGCATTCACCTTGGCATGCTGCACAGCCAATACAAGTTTCTTCTACAACTTTTCTAGGCATTTTAGTTCCTCCTTTTACTCGTTTAATTTCCTTACTTCAATTGAATTATATCATTCGCTACTTTGGTTAGTCTACATTAACTTTATTTTTTTTAAAAATATTTTTATTTTCTTGATTTTTTTATATATTTAATGTAAAATTATCACTAGTTGAGAAAAGGAGATATAACCTATGTTTTCTATGATTTTAGCCATCAGTTTAGAAATTTGGCAATTTATATTAATTATCGTCGGCGTAATAATTGTTGCAGCAATAGTTACATTCTTCATATTTAGAAAGGTATTTCAAAAACAACTTGAAAAGAATCCACCCATCACTGAAGAAGGTATTAGAGCTATGATGAATCAGATGGGTAGAACTCCTTCTGAAAAGCAAGTCAGAGCTATAATGAGAAGCATGAATGAAGCTAATGATAAAGCAAAAGCCGAAAGAAAAAATAAAAAATAAAATCTAATATAAAATGCGAGGAAATCCTCGCATTTTATCATCTATTCTTATTTTAATGTCTTTTCATCAATTCCATATATTTTAGCATATCTTTTAATAGCTTCTTTATCGCTTAAGTTAGATATGCTTTTTTTATTCATAAAATAGAATTTTATACCAATTGGTATATCTGATATTCCTAATATTATCATTATTATAGAAACTATCATACGATATAATTCATATTCATATGCAATTAAAAATACACCTACACCAATTAATATTACACCTATAGATATGATAATAATCATAAATATTTTAGCTAATTTTATTTGGTGATTTTTATATTTTTCACTATAATATTTAATTTTATCTTCATTCATATTTTTATAAATAAGGAATTACCTCTTGGTAATTCCTTAATTTCAATTTTATTGTGCTTGAGCAGCTTTTGCTGCAGCAATTAGCTTTTCTTGAACATATGATGGAGCTTCTTCATAATTGTTGAATTCTCTTGTGAAAGATCCAGCACCCTGAGTAATACTCTTTAAATCATTTACATATTCAATTATTTCTGCTTCAGGAACTAATGCAGTTACAGCTTGAGTTCCATCTGGATTAGCATCTATTCCCATGATTCTAGCTCTTCTTTGGTTCAAATCAGAGATAATATCACCAGTTAAATCATTATTTACTGATACAACTATCTTGATGATTGGTTCTAAGATAACTGGTTTACATTTAGGATATGCTTCTTTAAATGCCAATATAGCAGCCATCTTGAATGCTAATTCATTTGAATCAACTGGATGGTATTTACCATCTTTTAGTATTGCATGAACACCAATTACTGGGAATCCTGCAAGTAAACCTTTTTCACATGCTTCAAAGAAACCTTTTTCAACAGCTGGGAAGTAGTTTTTAGGTACTGAACCACCGAATATTTCTTCAGTGAAATTATTTTCTTCTGCTGGTTCAAAATCCATAACAACTACACCATAGAAGCCTGATCCACCTGACTGTTTGATATATCTACCTTGATTATCAACTGCTTTAGCTTTGATTGTTTCACGATAAACAATCTTAACATCTTCAGTTGTTACATCAAGTTTGTAGCTATTTTTCATCTTTTCAAGGATGTAATTTAAGTGACCTAAGCTTAATGTACCAATTAATCTTTGAGAAGTTTCTCTATTATGTCTTTCTTCGATTGATTTATCTTCAGATTTAATTCTCTTTAAGATTAAAGATAATTTATCTTCATCCTGCTTAGTCTTTGGAACTAAAGCACGATAATAAACTGGCTTAGGGAAGTCAATCTTTGGATAATTAATTACATTTTTAGGGTTACAAATAGTCATTGATGTTTCAAGACCATCTACTTTAGTTATACAGCCGATATCACCTGCGTGAAGTTCAGAAGCTTGAACTGTTTTTCCACCTAAAACTGTGAATAATTGTGATATAGTTAGATTCTTCTTTATTTCAGGGATGAAGATTTCATCTCCTACTTTAAGTTTACCAGAATAAATTTTGAATATTGATGATACACCACTATATGGGTCTACTACTGTTTTGAATACTAAAGCGCTGAATGGTTCTTCATCATTTGTCTTTCTTTCTACTTTATTACCATCCTGATCTTCACCAACAATTGGGTGTAATTCATTTGGACTAGGAAGATAGTTTATTAGCATTTCAAGTAATGTATTTAAACCGATATTCTTAGTTGCAGAACCAACAACAACTGGGCATAGTTCACCATTAAATACACCTGTTCTTAAGCCATTTTTAAATTCTTCTGGTGTAATTTCTTCTCCACCTAAGAATTTTTCAAGCATTTCTTCGCTTGTTTCAGCAACTGCTTCAGTCATTTCCATGTTGATTTCTTCTACTTTGTCTTTTAAATCTGCTGGTACATCAACGACTTTATCATCTTTACCATCAAATTTAACACCTTCCATTTTGATACAGTCAACATAGGTATCAAATGATGGACCTGGATTTTCAGGATAGGCAAAAGGAAGTCCTTTAGCACCTAATTTATTCTTTATAGTATCAAATGACTGATCAAAATGAATATCTGGTTTATCCATCTTGTTCATGAATATGATAGTTGGTATATTATTTTTCTTTAGCATGTTCCAGTGTTTAACAGTCTGAACTTCAACACCAGCTTGAGCATCTAATAATGCAACAGCACCATCTAATACTCTAAGACTTCTTTGAACTTCAATTGTAAAATCCACATGCCCTGGGGTATCAATTATATTAATTCTATGTTCCTTCCAGTACGCAGTAGTTGCGGCTGAAGTAATAGTAATACCGCGCTCCATCTCCTGTGGCATCCAGTCCATTTGAGAAGC
>CAKZZJ010000086.1 GCA_937885165.1 uncultured Caryophanales bacterium | reverse complement strand
ATGACTCTCTACTGCTTCATTTCTGCACCCATAAACAATTTCTTCTGTAGGTTGTTTTACTATTATGTTATATTGTTTCTTTTTTCTACTCATTTCCCCCACTTATTTATTTCTCCATTTATAAACAGTTCTTTATATTCATCAAATGTCAACCAATCGAGTTTATCAGGCTTCTGCAAATACTTGATGTCAATTCTCGCAAATTTCATTACTTGATATGGAGTGCATACCATTTTTTCACAATCCATGTGATGTCTGTAACAAACAGGAGCGCAATTTGAAAGATAATAACCGGAATCACTCCAAAGTTTTCTGTCCATTATATGATGTGCATCATCGGCATCTTCCCTACATCCCGGAATACAACACTTACCCTTGGTTCTTAAGAAACCAAGTTGCTTAAACTTTTCCCTAGTCAAAAGCGTATTGTATTCAAAATGATCTTTCATATATATTAATTCAGTATTACCACCTGATACAAGTAGGGCAATTGACGGGAATATCATATCATGCTCTATAGCGTTGGCATAGATATGACCTGCAAGATGGTGCACTCCCAATATTGGCTTATTATACATTAAAGCAAATGCTTTGGCAGCATTGACACCTACAAGAAGTGATCCTATTAAGCCTGGTCCCTTTGTCACAGCAACTATATCAATATCTTCAGGCAATACTTTCGCAACTTTAAATGCTTCTTTAAAAACTAAAGATATCTGGTATACATGGTTGCGTGATGCAACCTCAGGCACAACCCCACCAAATAATTTATGTATATCAATTTGTGAATTAATTACATTTGACAATACTTCCTTGCCATCTTTTACTATGGCAACGGATGTTTCATCACAACTTGATTCAACTCCTAAAACTAACATAATTACACCCTTTTAATATTCTTAAAATCTATATTGATAACTTTTTTTAAATCTAGTGGCTTCATCTTTACTTGAAGTCCTATTCTTCCACCAGAAAAATAAATATAATTATAATCAAGTGCTTCTAAATCAATAATGGTCTTATAGGTTTTTTTCATACCTATAGGAGATACTCCGCCTCTTTCATATCCTGTTACATCAGTAAGTTTTTTTAATTCGACAAGTTCTAATTTTTTCACACCAAAAGCTTTGGCTAATAATTTTAAATCAATTTCACTTGCAACATCAATCATAGCTACAAAATAATTCTTAGAATCTGTTAAAGTGATTGTCTTATAAACTAATTTAGGATCTATATCAAGATAATCCAAAATCTCAAGCCCACTTTTAAAATCAGATTTATCTTTATACTCAACTATTTCAAAATCTATTTTTTTAGATTTTAATATCCTGATAGCATTAGTTATATTCATATAAATTTTTCCATCAAAAATGCATCATCATCTTTATAATAATTTCTTCTGATATTAACTACCTTAAAACCATTCTTATTATAAAAATTAACAGCTTTTTCATTTTTAGATCTTACTTCTAGAACGACTCTTTTTAAATTTTTATCCTTTAATTCATCAATTAAATTATTTAATATAAGAGTCCCTATACCATTTCTCTGATAATCTTCCCTTATGCAAAAATTTAATATTTCTAATGTATCATAATCAAAATATGAAGATATATATCCCACTATATCAATATCTTCATATACATAAATATAGAAATTATCATCATCTAATCTGTCGTGTAAGATATTATAGCCTATAGTTGTATTTAAAAGCTTTTCTTCTAACTTAATGATATCTAAGATATCACTTTCTTTATATCTTCTTAGCACTTAAATTTCTCTCCGCTTCAGTATCTCTTAAATAATTTGGAGTAAGTAAATCAGGATTTTCTACTTCAATTTTATTTTTTATTACATAAAATGGATTAACTCTAAAACTATCTTCATCAAATTCTATTTCATAATCCATTTTCTTTAAATCATCAAGCAAATATATTCCTTCATCTACATAATATTTTGATTTTTTAGTATCGTAAATAGAGGCAAAAACATTGCCATGTCTTGCATCTATATGAGATAAAACTACACCTTCATATGATGATGACATTAATTTTAAAGTTGATATTTCATATAATTTAATATTCTTAAATGAAGAAAACATCTTCATTACAGTTACACCCATTCTTTCTCCTGTATATGATCCTGGACCTATACCAACAATTAAATTATCGATATCATCTATTTTTAGTTTATTTAAATTCAAACCTTCTTCAATTATTTTTACAACATATTTGGCATGATCATTTTTACCATCTATATATTTTTCAAATAATATTTTATCATCCCTTATTATAGATGCATAAAGACGTTTCGTTGCCGTATCAAGAATTAAACTATACATTTAACATACCTACTAACTTTTCATATTTTTTGGTACTAGAAATATTGATGATTCTTTCATCATTATTTCTTATTAATTCTACTTTTATATATTCTTTAGGTAAAATCTCTTCTATCTGATATGGCCATTCTATTGCGCATACTGCATTTTCTGCCTCAATATATTCATCTAAATCATAGTCGTTATTTAAGCCATCAAGTCTATATAAATCAAGATGATAAAATTTTAGTTTATCACCTTTATATTCCTTTACTATAGTGAATGTAGGAGAATTTATTACTCTTTTTACACCTAAACCCAATCCTATACCTTTAGAAAACATTGTCTTACCGGTGCCTAAATCACCTATTAATAATACTACCTCTTTACCGCTAAATTTACTTGAGAGTTTTTTACCTAATTCAATTGTTTCATTTTCATTTTTTGTTATAAATTTCATAAAAAACACCAACCTTGTATATTATACAAAAAAAGTGTAAGAAAATAAAGGGGATGTAAAAAAATAAATGGTCCATAATGATGAAAAAAAAGAAGCTAAAATTCAAAATTTAATTTGAGAATTAGCCTCATTTTTTTTGACATAATTTAATGAAATGTTATATAAAAACAAAGTATCATTTTATATTATTAAGTAATTTAAATTTTTTTAAAACTATGTTTATTATTTTACCTAAAATTAGGCATTTATATTACAAGCTTAGTACTTTATTTTCTTCTGGTTTAAGTATTGTAACATTTTTAGCATGTAGCATTACTACATCCTCATCAACTATATTTGAATGCTCAAATTTAACTTCACATTCAAGATATATAGTATCTCCTTCTTTAACCTTTACATGAGAATCATTTATTACTTCATACCCTAAAAACTGGATATCTTGCTGACAGCATACCATTACATCTCTTCCAATTACAAAGGCCTTATCATTTATAACTGATTTAACAAATGTTTTGAATTTAAATGTTTTATTAAAATATTTTTCATATTTATCAAAAACTTCTGTATACCATATTGGATATACATCCTCTTCAAATAATATTTCACTCTTTGATAAATCATAAGGTAAATCCTCATCAAGCATAGCAGTAAGTGAGCCATCCATATTTTCAAAAGCAATCTGAGCTTTTTGATTTATCGCTCTAATTTGTCTTCTAAAATTAGCAAGATCAGTTATACCATTGCATCTATTGAATATAACTAAATCAGAATATTTAAGCATAGAAGAAAATATTTTCTTCATATTTTGAAACATAACTTTAAATTTGGTGGCATCAATTAAAGTGATTTGTTGATAAATAGCCATATAATCAGGTATATTCCATTTTTCATCAAAGAAACTATTTAATTCTATAACATATCTATCAGCAAGATAATGTTTGTCTATTGCCTTTATTTTATCTGCTGTAAAATCACTTTCATCTTCTATCACTTCTACTATGGTTTCATTATCATTCTGCCACTTTTCATCATATTCAATTTCACCTAATTCTGTGGTGATAACTACTGTAGAATTACCTCTGAAATTTTCATTATTTTCGATTATTTCTTTAATTAAAGTGGTTTTTCCACTTTCAATAAAGCCGTTTATTACATAAACAGGTACTTCTTTAACCATAAGAATCCTCTAATTAAAATAGTTTTTTTATTTCTTCTTCACTTATCTTTGATCCAATTACAACTATTTTACCCATATGAATTGGTTTTGATTCAAGTATTTCTACTTCTTCTGGTGTTAAATTGAATAAATACCATTTATCATTAGTTGCCTTAAGGATACCTTTAGCTCTAACTACTACGCCATATTCACCACTTGCGATTTTATCAAGTGTTTTCTTTAAATCATCCAAGTCATATTTCTTAACAGTCTCTATACCTACTGATGTGAATACCTCATCTGCATGATGGTGATGGTGGTGATGTTCATGACCTTCTTCATCTTCATCGTCATGATGGTGATGGTGGCACTCGCAATTTGGATCATCGCATTCATCGTCGTCATCGTCGTCATCATTATGCAACATGTTTTCATCAAGTAATTTAATATCAAAGCCTTCATATGCTTTAAGTAAATCATCATCTGATAAGTCAGCAATTGGTGTAGTTACTAAAACACAGTTTGGATTATGCTTTCTTACAATTTCAACTGCCTCACCTACAATTTCTTCTTTAGATATATCTGTTCTTGATAAAATAACTGTCTGAGCACTCTTTATCTGATCAATAAAAAATTCTCCGAAATTCTTATCATACATTCTCGCTTTTTTAGCATCAACCATACATACAAGAGAATTGATTGTGTTAGCCAAATCAGCACCATCAATTGCTTTAATGATGTCAGATAATTTACCAACTCCAGATGGTTCAATTATGATTCTATCTGGATTATATTTGTTGATAACTTCATTAAGTGATTTAGCAAAATCACCAACTAAAGAACAGCAGATACAGCCTTGAGATAATTCTTTTATTTGAATACCTGAATCTTCTAATATATTTGTATCAACTGATACTTCTCCATATTCATTTTCTATTAATACTACTTTTTCATCCTTTAAATGAGTCTTAAGTAATCTTTGAATAAAAGTAGTTTTACCTGCTCCTAAAAAGCCAGAAATAATATCTATTTTTAACATTATTTTATACCTTCTTTCCAAATACATATTATACTATCTTTTAAAACTTTATACAAGTTAAAGTTGAATGGTTGTTCAACTTTAATAAAAAATTAAACTGATATTTCTACCAGTCTAATTATTATATTTTAATAATCTCAAGCATTCTGCTTCTTTTAATTGATTATTAATAAATTTATATAATTTTAAAGCAATATCATAATGCTTTTCTTCCAATTCTTTTGCTGCTTCATCATCTAATCTTTTTCTTGCTTTTTCTTTAGCTTCTTCTGATGTGTAATCTGAAATAAGTACTTGATGATATAATTCATAGCTTTCTTTTTTCTTTGTCGTTTTAGAATCATAATTATATGATGTTTCATATAAATATGCTAAGTTAAATAAAGCTTCAGGATTTTTACATTCAATAGCTAATTTTAAATATTTTTCAGCAAATGTTAAATTCCTCATTTCAGTATATAAGCACCCAAGGTTATTATATATAAGGCCCTGAAATTCACCATTGATATTTTTTTCTTTATCTGAAATAAGACAGATAGAAAAATAATTGATTGCCTGATTTGCATGCTTAAATGTTTTATATGCTGATGCGATTTTTTCTTTTATTTCTCTATCTTTTAAATCAAATAATTTTAAAAGATATGCAAGTGACCAGACATATTCTCCTACATCAAATAATCTAAATGCTTCTTTTTTCAGCCTCTTTTTAGTAAATATATTAACTCTGATTTTATTATAGGCTCCTGCTATTATACATAATATATCATCCATTAATTCAATATTAGTATAATTATCTTTCAAAATAATATTATTTATTCTAAATGATAACTGCATTGAAGTAGAATTTTTATAGCAAGCGATTATCTGTGATTTAGCGTCAGCTTTCTTTAATTCTTTATAATAATCAAGATAATTAAAATCTTTTGATTTTGACAAAATTATTAAAGCGGATGATTTATTTAAATCAGCAAGTAGTTTATTATTTAATTTTTTTGTTTTAACAAATTTGTGCACCTCTACATATCTGTCATAAAAATGATTTACTAGATCAATTGCTAAATCTTCATCTTCTTTTATATATAAAAGTGTGATATATTTTTTCTTCATAATACTACCTAATCCAATTTTATATTAACACCAAAAATATTGAAACACAATATGAAAATAAATAAAAAAACATGATAACGTTTAGCAATAATTTTTACGTATAGGTCATCATGTTTTTTATCCTAAAATCATGTAATTTTATTTTTGGCTTTCTGTCGCCTAATTTTTGTTAGTGATACCATATTTCAGTGAATATGAATTCCCCTTTAGTCTTTCATAGATGAATTTTATTAATTCTGGTGATGCTTCTATTACTAAAATCAATATAACCAAAATAAAGCTATATGCATATATTTTATCATATTCAAGATTTTGACTTGCATTAATCACAGCTTTACCTAAAGTATTGTTCGTTCCGCATATATATTCTGTAGTAATAAGTATCTTTATACCCATGCCAAGACAGGATACAAAAGATGATGTAGAATGCGAACTTATAAGCGGAATATAGATTTTAAATATTACATTTGGTGTAATATTAGTATCAAGCTTATATACATCAATTAAATCCTTATCAATATTTTTTATACCTTGATATGTTCCTTCATAAACAATTGTTGTTAATATTAGTGATGTCGCAACAACAGGCGCGAAACTGATTCTTACAGAAAACATAAGCAGTAATATCAATACGATTATCGGAACTGTTCTTATAATCGACATAACAGGTTTTAATATTTTATAAAATGCATCATTAATTCCGGCTATTATTCCTAAAGCTATACCAATTATAAATGATAATAATAATGAAATTAATAATTCAAACAAGGTCATTCCGATATATAAATAAGTTTCTTTACTAACTAAACTCAAAAAAAATGCTTTTAATATATCAATTATGTTAGGAAAAAATATTTCATTTCCTTTTATGAAACTTAAAATCTGTAGTATGAACGCAACAAGTAATATTCCTATACAATAAAATATGGTATTTTTTAAATTTTTATTCATAATAAAATTCATCATTTGGAACACTACCACCAAATTTAGTTAAATCTAAATTTGCAGTGTATTCTACATCAGTTTTAGCATCTTTGGCTTTAACAAATGATATATTGCAGCCTTCAAATGAACTTACAAGAACAGCTTTTGGTGTAGATATACCAAATGATATTGCTTTATCCGCTAAGGCATCAGGTTCTGTTTTTACTAAAGCTACTGATTCACTTACTTTTTTTATAAAATTTTTAGCAAGCATTTCATGATTAACCAAAGTGTTTTTATTTACAAACAAACCTGCCTGGGCGAATTTTTTTCCACTTGATGCTGTATAAAATAGATCCTGTACTGATATTGTTTTAATAGTTGCATCTTTAAATTTAGCAGCTGATATAGCTGGTTCTGCAACTAAATATACTTTACCACCATCATCTGAAAGTAAGCCCTGTTGTGTTAATTGTGTTGACCCTAAATATGTTTTAGTAACTGGAGTAACATTAAAATTATTTAGAACATAACTACATACAACATCATTTATTGTATTTTCACCGAATAAGACTAATTCTTTTCCATTAATATCCTCAACATTATCAAAATCAGCATTTTTGGATGCGAAAAATAAATTGCCCCATGTAAGTACTGCAGCGAGTTTGTAATTGGCATTTTTTGAATATAATGTAGCACCTAAATTTATTGGCGCTACAATGAAATCCATTTCATTATTTACAAATAAAGGCTGTAATGCTTGAGCTTCTAAATTTAAAGATAATTCTTGTTTATCATTATCAAGTGCACCTGCAATGGCAACAAGTGGCGCACCACTAGGGGATGAAATCTTTAATTTATAATCGTCGCTACTAGTGCAACCTGATAATATAAATAAACCAAAAACAATCATCATTAATGTTAATAAATATTTTCTTATTCTTTTCATAAGTACCTCTTTCTAATTCTAGAATATTATACAACATTTTATAATAATTGTGTAATATTTCTTACACTTTTTTAAGTTTTTGTTGATATTTTTTTTACTTATGCTAAAATTTTTGTGGTGATATAATGCAAATTTCAAAAAATAATGAAAGAATTAAATATTTTAAAGATATTTTAAAAAACATAAATAAATATAAGAATTTGACAGTTTCTGATGATTTGGAAGTATTAAAAAGAGTAATAGATTTTAATTTAGAAATAGAAATGCTTCTTTATAATCCTCTAGATATTACTAAAGATGAAACGAAAAATCTTTTGAAAAGTCTTCTTTCTAAAGCAAAAGAATCTTATGAAATATCAAAACAATTAAAAACAACTCCTTCTGCAAAAGGTTGGTACCCTTTATTGATATATTTATTTATGGAAGATGGAGTTTATAATTATACAGCTAAAAATCATACAGTGACAAAAATATTAGAAGGTGATTATAGAGCAATGACTGGAACTCAAGATTATGTTGCTAATGCTAGAGTTAATTTCGTTATGATTGCTGACTTTAAAAAAAAATCAGCTATGGATCCAGATGATGCTCATAAAACAAGATCTATGTATATGGATACAGGTCATTGCACTATGGGATTATATTTATTAGCAGCTTCTAATAACATGAAAGGAGTTAGTAGAGCTATGGTAGATACTGATAAGCTTCTTGAATTATTAGGCTTGAAGCAAGGGGATTATGTGTTTACTTTGGCTTTTAGTCTAGGATATTAAAAAATT
>CAKZZJ010000085.1 GCA_937885165.1 uncultured Caryophanales bacterium | reverse complement strand
CAAATAAACAAGAATATAAATAATCATTTTTAATAAAAAATAATTCAAAAAAATAAACTATGACATTTATAATACTATTTGTTAAATTAAATAATGATAAAGTTAATATGTTATTGCAAAATAAAAAATTATTCCTTTTATAAATATAATAATAAATCATAAATTTTTGGCTTTATTAAAGGAATAATTTTAATTTAATATTGAAATGTTTTTTGTTTATAACGTCTTTAAATACTTGCTTTATATGCAAAGCTAATAAAGAAAATCAATAAAATAACCATAGCGATTAAGAATAAATATCCTAAAATATGATGCTTCTTTTTCATAAATATTTACCTCGCTAAATCCATAAATATTGGAATAATCATCGGATCTCTTTCTGTCTTTAATGCAATATATCTGCCTAGTTCTGTACTTAGATTATTTCTTAGATTTATAAGGTTTAAAACCTTGTTCTTTTTCATTTCATCCAAGACATAATTTTTGGAAAAATTAACAAAGTCATGAGTTAGTTCTTCACTACCCTTCATATGGATGAACCCGCGAGAAACAACCTGAGGTTCAGCAACTAAAACTTTATTTTTGGAATCGATAGTCATAATGATTGAAAACATACCTTTATCAGATAAAGTTTTTCTTTCTTTTATTACCGCACCTGATATATCACCAATTGATGAACCATCAATATATGTTACACCTGATGTAACCCTTCCAGATATTTTTGCTCCCTTATCATTTATTTTAAGTACTTCTCCATTTTCTAAAATAAAAGTATTTTCAGGCTTAACTCCAGTTTCTACTGCTAGGCTTGCGGCAACCTTCTGCATTCTATATTCACCATGAATTGGCATAAAATATTTAGGTCTAACTAAAGAAAATAACATTTTTAGTTCACCACTTGATGCATGCCCTGTAGTATGAGTATCATTAATTACAGAATGCGTTATTACTTCTGCTCCATTTTTATAAAGCTGATTAATTGTCTTATTTATACCTTCTAGATTTCCAGGTATCGGAGATGATGAAAATATGATTGTATCAGATGGCATAAGTTTGATTAATTTATGAGATCCATTAGCAATTCTAGATAAGGCTGCAAGGGGCTCTCCTTGTGAACCAGTACATAATAAACATACCTCACTTGCAGGAAAATTATCAATTTCATTCTGATTTATGATAGTCCCTTTTTTTGCCTTTATATAGCCAATTTCCTGGCCTAACTCAATAGTTTTTTCCATGGATCTACCAAAGATTGCGATATGTCTATTATTAATCTGACATGCTTCAATAATCTGTTGTATTCTAAATATATTTGAAGCAAAGGTTGCACAAATTATTCTACCTTTGATTTTAGAAAACAAATCTTTAATTGACTCACCTATTTTCTTTTCAGAATCAGTGAATCCTTCTCTTAATGCGTTAGTTGAATCACTCAGCAACAACAAAAGTCCTGATGAACCAAGGCGTGCAAGTTTTTCATATTCTGCTTGTGGTCCTACAGGTGTAAAATCAATCTTAAAATCCCCTGTATGCATAATTACTCCATAAGGAGTTTTAATACATATCGCAAATGAATCAGGAATAGAGTGATTCATCCTGATAAATGAAATATCAATTTCATTAAAATGATATGTGTAATTACTTTTAAATTCGGTTATTTTTACACTTGATAAAAGCTTAGGATATTCTTCTAATTTAGCTTCAATCATATCTACAGTAAACCCTGCAGCATAAATCATAGGTATTTTAACCTTTTTTAGTAAATATGGTATACCACCGATGTGATCTTCATGTCCATGAGTTATAAAAAGACCCACAATTTTTTTACTATTTTGTTCTAAATAAGTAAAATCAGGTATGACATAATCAACACCAAGCATATGTTCTTCTGGAAACAAAATACCACAGTCTATGATGAATATTTGGTTTTTGTATTCAATACAATACATATTTTTTCCAACTTCACCAAGACCACCCAAGGCAAAAATACCCACTTCACTATGAGTATTTCTGTTATTCATAATTCCTCCATTTAGTTTTTTGAATTTGAAATGTTTTGAATCATTATACAACACAAAAACAAAAAATGCAAATAAATCAATACTTAAACTTGAAATCAAAGTAAAAAATGATAAAATATTAGAGTGTTTATTTTTAAAATAAAAATTTAAATTTTTGGGTGATAATATGAAAGCAAGTAAAATGTTGATTCCAACCTTAAAAGAAACTCCACAAGATGCCAAAATTGCATCTCATATCCTTTTGATAAGGAGTGGAATGGTTAAGGCTGAAGTAGCAGGTGTATATAATTTTTTGCCATTTGGCTTAAGAGTTGTAAATAAAATTGAAAAAGTCGTAAGAGAAGAAATGAATAAAAGTGGTGCTATAGAGATTTTATGTTCAGCACTACAACCTAAAGAATTGTGGGTTGAATCAGGAAGATGGGAAAAATATGGACCTGAATTAATGAGACTTAAAGATAGACATGATAGAGAATTCTGCCTTGGTCCAACACATGAAGAAGTATTTACATCTATCGCAAGAGAATTAATTAAATCAAGCAAGAATCTACCTTTAAATATTTATCAGATTCAAACTAAATACCGTGATGAATTTAGACCTAGATTTGGTCTTATGCGTTCAAGAGAATTCATTATGAAAGATGCATACACATTTGATAAAGATGAAGAAGGCTTAAATGCTTCATATGATATAATGTATGATACATATTCAAAAATTTTTACAAGATTAAATTTACATTTCCAACCAGTACTAGCAGACACAGGAAATATCGGTGGTAATGGATCACACCAGTTTATGGCATTATCTGATGTTGGTGAATCAGAAATCGTTTATTGTGATGAATGCGGTTATGCAGCTGATGTTGAAAAAGCTACAACTAAACTTGATGGCTATAAAGGCAAAAAAGAAGATAAGATAATAAAAGTTCATACACCTAATCATGGCACAATTGAAGAATTAGAAGAGTTCTTAAAAATGAATCCAAAAGATATGACAAAGACATTGATTTACCATGATTTTGTGAATGAAAAATATGTAATTGCAATCATCAGGGCAGATAGAGAATTAAATCTTATAAAACTTGTTAATGAAATAGGTTCAAACGAGAATTATCTTCGCCTTGCAACAGATGATGAATTATTAAATTTAGGCTTCGTAAAGGGATATTCTTCACCAATAGGCCATGATAAAGAATATGAAGTATATGTTGATTTTGAAGTAGCAGAAATGGATTCATTCTTAACTGGAGCCAATGAAAAAGATTATCATCTTTTAAATGTAAAATATAAAAGAGATTTTGATGGTAAAGTTTGTGATCTAAAAAACGCATGTAAAGGTGATTTATGTCCAATCTGTGGTAAGCCACTTAATCAAGAAAGAGGAATTGAAGTTGGACAAATTTTCAAGTTAGGCACAAAATATAGTGCTGCAATGAACTGTAATTATGTTGATTCAGATGGCAAAAACAAGCCAATGGTTATGGGGTGTTATGGTATAGGAATAACACGTGTTATGCAGTCAATCGTTGAACAATATCATGATGAATTCGGTATTAAATGGCCAGTCAATGTAGCCCCATATGAAGTTGTAGTTGTACCAGTAAAAATCAAAGATGAAACACAATATAATCTTGCAAACGAAATCTATGAAGAACTAGAAAAAGAAGGAATTGAAGTTATATTTGACGATAGAGATGCAAGCTGTGGATTCAAGTTCAAAGACTGGGAATTAATCGGTATCCCATACATGATTATTTCTGGAAAAAATGCCTCAGAAAATATAGTTGAATTAAAAAATAGAATGACTTTAGAAAAAATAGAAATATCAAAAGATGAATTAATTAAAAAATTAGTCAAGGATATTAAAGATGCAAGATAACTATAAGAAATTAAAAGATGCAATAGAAAAATCTAATAATATAGTAATATTTTCAGGAGCTGGGTTATCAACAAATTCAGGTATACCTGATTTTAGGTCAGCAAATGGTATTTATAATGCTAAACTAAAATCAAATATTTCACCTGAAGAAGTTATATCACATACTTTTTTCGTTCATTATCCAGAAGAATTTTATGATTTTTATTTTGATAAGATGGTATTTCCTGATGCAATGCCAAATTCTGCACATAAATATTTCGCTGAGCTTGAAAAAATGGGTAAAGTAAAGGCTGTAGTAACCCAAAATATCGATGATTTACATCAGATGGCAGGATCTAAAAATGTCATAGAGTTACATGGTTCGATAAAAAGAAATTATTGTATGAACTGCAACACATTTTATGATTTAAATCATATATATAATAAAGAACATAAGGTGCCAAGATGTAAAATATGTGGCGGAATCATAAAACCAGATGTTGTTTTATATGAAGAATCTTTAAATAGAGAAGATATAGATAATGCTATTTATTATATATCACATGCAGATATGCTTATAGTAATAGGGACTTCACTTGTAGTATATCCGGCATCATCATTCATAAATTATTTTAAAGGAAATAATCTAGTTTTAATTAATAAATCAACTACCCAATATGATAATATGGCTGATATATTAATTAATGATGATATCAAAAATGTCATAGAATATTTAAAAAATTAGCTATAAATAATTAAAAATCGCTGTTAATTTTAATAATTTGCAGCTTTTTTATTTTATTTTCGAGTTTTTTGGCACTTTGGTGTTGACAGTGCCAAAAATTGGTATTATAATATGCGTAGACTTTAAAAGGAGATGTTTAAAATGAAGGAAACAAAAGAATTTAAAACCGAAACTAAAAAACTTTTGGATATGATGATTAATTCTATATATACCCACAAAGAAATATTTTTAAGAGAATTAATTTCCAATGCAAGTGATGCAATCGATAAAAGACATTATTTATCACTGACAGATAGTAATATTCCTACTACCGAATATGAAATCAAGGTTGAAGCAAATAAAGATGCTAAAACCCTGACTATTTCAGATAATGGTATTGGTATGACTAAAGAAGAATTAGAAGAACACCTTGGAACAATCGCCAAATCTGGTTCTAAAGATTTTTTAGAAAAATTAGAAGGAGCTAAAGGTGATGTTGATATCATCGGCCAGTTCGGTGTTGGTTTTTATTCAGCATTCATGGTAGCTGACAAAGTTACAATTGATACACTTTCTTATAAAGAAGGTGCAAAGGCAGTAAACTGGGTATGTAACGGCGGTACAGAGTTTGATATGTCAGACGGAAAGAAAGAAGAACGCGGTACAACAATTACCCTTTATTTAAATGACGACTGTACAGAGTTCTGTAACGAATACAGAATCAGAGAAATACTTGATAAATACTGCTCATTCATGCAGGCAGAAATATACCTCTTCACAAAAGAATCATATGATGAGTACTTAGCTCATAAAGACGATCCTGAAGAAGAAGAAGTTGCAGAAGTAGTAAATGAAGACGGAACAGAAGCAACAGATACAGAAAAGAAAGACGAAGAAAAGAAGGAAGAAAAGAAATACGTAAAGCCTTCACCAATAAACGATCCTTCACCACTTTGGACAAAGCATCCAAACGAGTGCAGCGAAGAAGAATACAAAGAATTTTACAGAAAGGTATTTAGAGACTACAAGGAGCCGTTATTCTGGATACACCTTAACATGGATTATCCGTTTAACTTAAAAGGTATCCTCTACTTCCCTAAGCTTAATACCGAGTATGACACAATTGAAGGAACAATCAAGTTATACAACAACCAGGTATTTATTGCAGACAACATAAAAGAAGTAATCCCTGAATTCCTTATGCTCTTAAAGGGCGTTATCGACTGTCCGGATCTTCCCCTCAATGTATCGAGGTCGGCTCTTCAAAATGACGGCTTTGTTGCAAAGATCAGCGACTATATTACCAAAAAGGTGGCTGACAAGCTCTCCGGCATGTACAAGACCGACAGGGAAAATTATGAAAAATACTGGGATGATATCAATCCGTTCGTAAAATTCGGCGTTATAAAGGATGAAAAGTTCGCCGGAAAGATGGACGAGTATATACTTCTTAAGAGCTATAATGACAAATATCTTACTGTAGCTGACGCGCTTGAAGAAAATAAGGAAAAACATGAGAATACCATATTCTACATCACAAACAAAAACCGTCAGGCACAGTACATAAATATGTTCAAAAAGGCTAAGATAGATGCGTTTTATCTTGATATGATCATTGACGCAAGCTACATAGGCCATATAGAGCAGAAGATGGAAGGCGTTAAGTTTGTAAGGGTAGATACCGATCTTGACAAGGCGTTTACAAAACGCACATCCAAAGCTGACCAGGAAGGTCTCAACGAGAATGCCGGAAAGCTTCAGGAGAAGCTTCGCGCTCTTACCGGAAATGACAGGATAAAGGTCGAGATCCGTAACCTTAAGAATACCGGCGTTGATTCAGTACTCACAGCTTCTGAGGAAAACAAGAGAATGGAGGAGTACTTTGCCGCGATGGGCATGGGCGATCAGCTTCAGGGCTTTGAAGATCCCGGAACGCTGGTGCTCAATGCGGGAAGCGACCTTGTAAAGTATATCAGCGAAGATCCTGACGGTGAGAATGCCGGTCTTGTCCTTGAACAGCTTTATGACCTTGCAAGGATATCCGCCGGCAGCATGAACGCTGAAGATATGACAAAGTTTGTTGAGATCGGAAGAGCGTCGTGTAGGGAAA
>CAKZZJ010000084.1 GCA_937885165.1 uncultured Caryophanales bacterium | reverse complement strand
TCCGGTATCCCGCTGGCCGGAAGCGGAAAGACCGTTAAGCTGGCCTTCTACACTTTGGGTTCTTAGCTTGATAAACTCGTTAAGCATAGGATAGGCTTCCACAAAATCTTCATACTCGTAAAAACTGGTTGGATCCTTTTTAACATATGGATCGATCAATTCACCTGTAGTAGTAATAAGCTCTGATACATATCCGCTATCGAGTAATTCCCTGGTAAATTTTTTAAAATACTGATGATACAACTGAGTATACTCATCTGAACTGAATATCCATCCTACCATAGGCCGGTCATCTACGGAAGCTTCCTCTGACTGGAAATTATTTTCAGCAAATTCAGGCATTTGAGGCATGTTGTTGTTTGCCGATGACGCGGCTTTCTCTGAAGAATTATTCTCCGACTGAGCATCATCTCCCTGCATATTGCGATCCTGAGATCCTCCGCCAACGCCACCGCTTAGGATTGGAGAGTCTATAGGCGCATTTACGGAGCCTGAAGCATCATTGCCCTGGAAGGTGCCGTATGCCAGATTGTAGTCCCAGGGTATCATCTGCATTTTACCATCTGATTCATAAATACCAAATGATGATTTAATTAAGTTATCATCGTATAAATGAAATTCTAAATCTTCATTTACCATCTTAGGTAAATAAAATTTTTTATCTTTATATATTTCTTTTAATTTTAATAAATCAATTTCATTTTTTATTGGATAATAAATTCCGATATTTTTATAATCAGAAATTAAATTAGTCTTAATTATTTTATCAATAATTGTTAATGATGAAGCAATATTATCAAGACTATATCTTAATTTAAGTGCATCTTTTCTTAAATTATTTTTATTCATTATTTTATATCTTTATAATTTACATATTTAGATTTATAATTATCGCTTTCAGCAAACTTCATAGCTTTTCTTGCGTTATCCAAAAGCATATCTTGATGTCTTTCATCATCCTTAGATAAAGCCAACCCTAAATAAACCATAGTCCTTACTTTTTCACCTGCTACATCAAGTGATATAGTTAATACTTTATCTTCATTATCAAGTAGATGTTCTCTTAAGGCAGCAATTCTATTTACATTTGTCAAAAAGCCTACAAACTCAAGACCACCAACACGATAAATTAGATTTTCAGGTATATAATTATGCATAAAGCGATATACGAAATGAGATATGATTTCATTCCCTACTGCTCTACCATATTTTTCATTAATTTCAGGAATACCTGATACTTTAAAATAAGCTATTTCAAATATCTGATTAGCTCTAATTAAATCCTGATATTTGATTTTCATATATTCTTCAGTCTGAATCTTATCAAGAAGTGTATAAGTCTTTTCATATGAGAAATTATCATTTACTTCAATAATACCACATAATTCAACAATGTTGCTGACGATTTTTCTACCTTTTTCTGTTACATTTAAGTAATAAGCTCCGGCATTAAATCTATATGATATTTCATAATCTGTAATTCTTTTTTTAATTATGTCAGTATATATTTCAATATCTGAAGGATGAATTCTTGAAATAAATTCGTTTGCTGACATACTATTGGAATTTAATGATAATTTTTTTACTAATACATCATTAAACCACATCTCTTTTTTAGTCACATTATAAAAATATAAACCTTCTTCTGTTTTAGAAATGATAAATGATAATCGATTTTTGATATTATCAAGTTTAGAAGAAGTTATTTCCATATCCTTCTCAAGGCCAACTAATTCATTTTCATTTCTTACATTACCATAAAGGATTCTACCTTTATATTTATCACCTTTAAAGATATTGTTTTCTGTAAAAAACATTACTGTTCTTTCTGCTTTATCATCTACAATAACTGTGATTTCAAATGGTGACTGAATTCTATCTTTACTTCTTTTGTAATGAGAATAAAATTTCTTTATTTCTTCTTTTTCTACTTCTTCACCATTAACTTCTACTATTTTGTTGTTTATTTCAACAACATCAAAGAAGTTTTTACCATAAACCATCGCCTTATCCACTTTAAGTGATGATGCTAAATTGGTTGATATTTCTCTAATTTTATCTTTTTTATCCAATAATACAAATGAACGTGATTCATCAATTGTTTTTGTTAATTCTTTATTTAACACTTCACTAGTAAAAGAAAAATCGATACTAGTGAATAACAATATAGCTAATATAACATCAAGCGCTATTAATGAAATATCTGAAAACCACTTCCAAAATTCACTTTCAGATGTAAGCATTTGATTGTAAAATACAAATATTAATGTAATGGATGCTGTAATAAATACAGCAAATACAAATCTTACTTTATAAAATATTTTTTTGGTCAGACACTGCATAATTATTACAGCCATCAGTAATATGGCAAATAAAAGCGAAATGCCAGGAGATGATTTAAAATAATCAAAATAATTATTCATTAAATAGCACCCCATAATAGAAAGCAAAGATTAATCCGGCCAAAATGACTAAGGAAATTAATAAAACTAAAAGAGGTTTTACTTTTCTATTTTGATTAGGTGAAGCATTTGCTCTAAAAAGTAAATTAAAGGGAGCAGTTAATATTTCGATAATTGTATTTAATACTTTCATTATGTCCCTCCTAATTTCCTAAGTAGATTGCGATATAATCTAATAATTCATTTTTGTTGTTCATAAGATTCATAAATCCTGCTGCCGCAACATGAACATCACCAGTTTCTTCTGATACGATTATTGTAAGTGAATCAGTAATTTCAGATATACCAACACCTGCACGGTGACGTGATCCTGTAGTTTTTTCTAAGGATGGATCTTGGGTTAAGTTATAATATGCAGCTGCACAAATTATTTTATTTCCTCTTATTATTACCCCTCCATCATGAAGATCGGAAGAGCG
>CAKZZJ010000083.1 GCA_937885165.1 uncultured Caryophanales bacterium | reverse complement strand
CTGGGTATGACATCATCTTCTTTTGGGTATCAAGGATGATTTTCCAATCCCTTAATGTCACAAATAAAGCTCCTTTTAAAGATGTTGTTATCCATGGATTAGTGAGAGATGAGTTAGGAAGAAAAATGTCTAAATCTTTAGGTAATGGTGTTGACCCAATTGAAGTAATAGATAAATACGGAGTGGATGCTTTAAGATACTTCTTAACTACAAATTCTACACCTGGTCAAGATATGCGTTACATCGATGAAAAAGTGGAGAGTAGCGCTAATTATTTAAATAAGATTTGGAATAGCGCGCGATATGTTTTAAGCGTGTTACCTGAAGGATATAATGAAGAAAAAATAAATATTAAATATTTATCATCTTTAGATAAGTGGATATTGAATCGTTTAATGGTCACCGTTGATAATGTTACTAACAACATGGAAAAATATGATTTTAATGCAGCGAGCAGCCATCTATATAATTTCGTTTATGATGATTTCTGTTCGCAATATCTCGAGATGAGTAAAGTAGCTTTGAATAGCGATGATATCAATAAGAAAAATACCACTTACGCAGTGCTATTAAAGTGTTTAAAAAACATCATTCTTCTCATCTATCCTTACACCCCATTTATCGCTGAAGAATTATATCTAAACTTACCAAATCATTTGGAAAGCGTAATGCTAGAATCATATCCTAAAATAGAAAAAGTTTATCTCGATGATAGTGGTGATTTAGAAATTAACACTCTATTCAGTATTATCAAAGAAGTAAGAAATTATAAAATTACAAATAAAATCGCTCCTAATTATTGTTTGGATATTTATCTCAAATTGAAGATTAATGTAAGTGATGATTTTATCATTTATCTTAAGAGATTTACTTTCTCAAATATTGAGGTTAAAGATATCTCTAATACTTCGAATGGTGATTTATTTAATCTCGATTATTGTGATTTATTCATCGTTAGTAATGTCAATCAAAATGAAGTTATCGAAAAATTAAAAAAAGATATTGAGCTAGAAAATAGTGAAATTAATAGGTGTGAGAAAATGCTTAATAATCCCAATTTTCTCGCTAAGGCGCCAGAAGAAAAAATAAATCAAGAAAAAGCAAAATTAGAGCTCCATCGTAACAATCTTATTGAACTCAATAAAAAAATGAAAAAATTAATAAAGTGAGATAGACCATTAGGTCTATTTTTCTTTATATAAAATATTTTTTAAAACCAACCCTATAAATCAGTACTTGATATATGAAAGGGGCAATAATAAGCAAATTGTCTCGAATAAAAGAATCAGTCTAGATATTTCCTAGTGATATATCTTTTGATAGATTCTTTGTTGGTTTCTTTCTTCACTGGTGAAAATCTAGATTGAAGAAAGGGGTAAAAATAGATGGACTATCTGAGTATCATATTCCTAATTTTATTAGCAATACTACTAATTGTTCTCATCATAAATAAAGACTCAGCAAGCAAATAGCTGAGTCACAAACCCCAAGAAACCAACTGGTGGTTCCTCGCCACTATATTAACACATGTTTCTATTTTTGGCGAGGGAATCATCATTATTCGATATTGCCCCTTTCAGAATCGTTAATCCAAGATGTCATGGCAAGACATCTGATTATAGATTCTTTACTAGCTTCTCATCTTGATCGTAGTTTTGCCAAGACTACTGGATTAGGTAGTGTCAAATAAGTTATGAAAACTGGTATATCTTCACATAGGTATAAATGATAAATTTCAATTGATTAAATTGAAGCCATCATTATATTGTTCTTTGACAAAAAAGATAAAACACAAAAAGCCTATAAGCTTATTTATAGGCAAATAAATGTGTATTAAATTCTATATAGTTTATGTTGCATAATTTTTAGTACTTAAGTTAATAAGATGAATCCATTTATCATACATGAAGTCATACTCATCAAGTTCCTTTATCTCAACTGGAGACTTATAATTAAGTGATGAATGAAGCCTTAAGAAATTGAAATAACATACATATAAAATCATATATGTCTGAGCGCCTTTCAAGTTACTATAACCATTAGTGCCATAATAGTTTTGTTTGTATGTTCTATTAAGTCTTTCTTCAATTTGCTTATAAGGTCTATAGGTTTTAGATACTTCATCTTTGTTAGTTAAACCTATAACTTGTTGAAGATTGAACTTGATTCCATTCATATCTAAGAATAATTGAGCTGCTTCATATATTGGATTACCATCAGTTATTACTAATAAATCATCAGGAATCTTTTCATATTTCTTAAAAGACATAAGTAAAGATTCAACAGCTGCTTTAGTATCACGATGCTCATATATTTTCCAAGAAGTGATTATTTTTTTATCAGGATCTGAAAAAAAGAAAATATAAAAAGTCGAACCTGATATTTTGATATATGTTTCATCACCCGATAATGTATTACTTAATTCATATTTGTAATTACATATTAAGTCTTGTATTACAGAAGCACAAGCTTCAGCGTAATTCATAACGGTTTGATGTGATATAGATACAGCGAATAAATCATGCATTAAGGCAGCTACTTTTCTTGATGATAAGCCATAATTAATAAGTAAAGTAAGTACTGTGCCAATAGTTTGTGGGCAATGATGGGCTCTATCAAGCCGTATTTTTGATGTAAATGTATATTTATCATTACCATTGGCATCTTTAAAATCAAATTTAAAAGAACGATATGAATAATGAAGTTTATCATTATCAAATCCTGTTTTAATTGATTTATCACCTTTTGCTTGTTTATCTAATGCATCAAGATAATATGAACATTTATAGTTATGACATTTGTAGACTAGATAATTTGATCTATCATGGAACAATTCTAATTTACTGTTACAATGAGGGCAATAATAAGACAATTCATCGTAATGCTTGGTATTAACACTAAATGTATTATCGCAGCACTTGCATAAGTATTGGTTATTACCATTATTTAAATAAAGGTATTCATTAGGTG
>CAKZZJ010000082.1 GCA_937885165.1 uncultured Caryophanales bacterium | reverse complement strand
ATATTAATTTATTTAAATTATGACATTTACACAGTTGTAGAATATACAATAGAAGACATTCAGGCTGATTTAATTTGCACGATTTCTGCAAAAAAGGATTTTAGTGAATTCTATCTGGAATGTAACTTCTATGGCGATGATCAGATGACACGTACGATCTATGACGGTTCAAATTTTGAAGTAGTCGAAGATAAAACCGGGTTTATGAAAGGAGATGCTCCGGCAATTCTTGCTCAAGCATTGGCAGAAAATAAATGGGTTGCAATTTCAGGCAATGAACTCGCAACAAACACTGATCTTGCAACGGGCACGGATCTTGCAACTAACACGAATCTCGCAACGGATACTAATTTAGCAACAAACACTGATCTCGTATCCAAAGCAGAATTTAAACCGAATCCGGACTATGATGTTTAGACTGTTGTGGAATATTCTATTGATGAAATAGATAACCTTGAAGAATCTTTAAAGCGTTATGATATGCAAGAAAAAAACAACTTAAGAGGTGAAATCTTAGGTGAGATTTCCGACTGGATTTCAACATATAATTGTTATTTGCAGTCATCTTCTGAAGACAGAATGATTATCTTATTTGACAAAGATGCCTTAAATAAAATGATAACTGATAAATTTTCAGTTTTATCTAAGGTAAGAGATATTTCTCAAAAGAATAGATTAAAGACCTCAGTTTCTATGGGTATTGCCTGTTATGATATTGAATATGATGAATTAGGAAGTATCGCTCAAAACGCACTTGAACTTGCTGAAAGAAGAGGTGGAGACCAGGTTGTTGTCAACTTACAGGGTGAAAAGATTCAGTTCTTCGGTGGTAATACCAATTCGCTTGAGAAAAATACTCTAATTGAGGCAAGAATGCAGGCTATCTCAATCAAGGATGCAGTTGAAGGCAGCAGTAACGTATTGATTATGTGTCATAATTTTGCTGACTGTGATGCGATCGGTTCAATGCTTGCGACATATCATATGGTCTCTAGATCAGAACGTGATGTAAAGATGGTGTTTGATCCCAAAAAAGGTGATGTTACTGTCAAGAAAATCTATGAGATATTAAAACAATATCCTGAAATAATGAAAGGTTTTGTGTCTTTAGAGGAGGCTCTTGTTTTACTTGAGCCGACAACATTATTAATTATCACTGATACACAATCACCAAATTTAGTTATGTTTAGAGAACTTTATGATAAAGCATCAAGATTATCTATTATCGATCACCATAGAGCAGGCGATGAAGGTTATAGTAATTATTTAACATATTATGTTGAATCAAGTGCTTCATCAGCAGTTGAGCTTGTATCTGAAATGTTTATGTTCTATGATCCAAGTATTTCATTTACACCTGTTGAGGCATCAGTTATGCTTGCAGGTATTATAGTTGATACCAATAACTTTACTATGCGTAGTGGTACGCGTACATTTGAAGCTGCGGCAACATTAAAGAGCATGGGTGCTGATATGACATTTGTAAGAAAATTGTTACAAGAATCATTAGAAAGTGAAAAAGTATTGGCTGAAGCACTTATGCGTGCGGAAATATATGGTAATAAGTTCGGCATAATTTGTCTTGATGAAAACCAATTTGTAGAAGATAGAACTACGCTTGCTAAAATATCAGATAAACAGCTTACTATCTCTGGAGTTGAGGCAGCATTTACAATCGGTAGAATATCTCCTACTTTAGTTGGTGTTTCAGCAAGAAGTTTAGGCGATTCTATAAATGTTCAGACAATTATGGAACAACTTGGAGGTGGTGGACACTTTAATAGTGCTGCAACCCAGCTTAAGAATGTATCAATAGATGATTTAAATAAGCAATTAAGAGAAATATTAAGAGTTGAATATGTTGAAGGAGGAAGTGGAATTATGAAAGTAATTTTACTTGAAGATGTCAAAGGCAAAGGCAAGAAAAATGATATTATTGATGTAGCTAATGGTTATGGAAATTATCTTGTTACTAACAAACTTGCTTTAGCGGCAACAGATGAAAATATTAAAGCTTTAGAAGAACAAATTGAAAAAGAAAAAACAGAAGCTATCAATAGAAAAAAATTACTTATGAAAATAAGAGATGAAATTGATGGCAAATCTATCGTCATCAAGATTAAAGTTGGTGCTGGTGGCAAGAGTTTTGGCTCAATTACTACTAAGCTTGTATGTGATGAATTTGAAGCCCAAAATAATATTCATCTAGATAAAAAGAAAGTTGAACTTCCAGGAGATATTAACTCAATAGGCATTTATACTGCTACAGTTAAGCTTGATACTGATATTGTAGCCCAGTTTGTAATCAATGTAGAAGAAAAGGAATAGTGGTGGTTCATTATGGATAATCAACAACTACCTATAATACCTGCTGAAGTTGAAGCTGAGATGGCTTTATTAGGATGTATATTCCTAGAACCTACAACATTTGAAGTAGTATATGGTTTTATCAGTGCTGCTGATTTTTATGATGCAAAAAACAAAATGATATTCCAGGCTATGCAGGAACTTACTGAAACAAACATTAGAATAGATATAACAACAGTAGTAGGTAATCTTACAAGCCACAATATCTTAGAACAGGCTGGTGGCATGGAATATATTTCTGAAATTGCTATGCGTGGATATTCTACAGAAAATGTTGATTCTTATACAGAACTAGTAGTTAACGCATCACTAAGAAGAAGAGCTATATCAAAACTTCAGGATTTATCAAATAAAGGATATGATAATAAAATTACTACTCCTGCGTATCTTGATAATATCGAATCAGAGATGTTTGATATTTCTAAAAAAAGAACATCAGGGGCTTTAACACATATCAAAGAAGTAACTAATAATGTATTAACAGATGTAGAAAGAAAAGCTAGTCAGGAACATGATATCATTGGACTTGATACTGGCTTTAATGAATTAAATAAAATTACTCAGGGTTTCCAAAAAGACCAGCTTATAATTTTGGCGGCAAGACCATCAATGGGTAAAACTGCTTTTGCATTAAATCTTGCGTGGAACGTTGCAACAAATAATAAAAACAGGAAAGCCTCAGTTGCAGTATTTTCACTTGAAATGTCACCCGAATCTTTAGTTGAAAGATTAATTGCTTGTGATAGCTCTATAGCTTTAGGTGATATCAGATTAGGTAAAATAGCCAAAGGTGACTGGCAGAGGTTTAATACATCATGTTCTAAAGCTGGTGCTTTAAATATCTTTTTTGATGGCCACACTGACCTTACTACATCTAAAATAAGAAGTAAGTGCCGTAAACTTAAAGAAAGTAATGGACTTGATTTTGTTATAGTTGATTATTTGCAGTTGATTGGCAGCGATAAAGATGATAAATCAAGCCAAGTAGAAAAGATAACAAAGATATCCCGTAGTCTTAAATTAATGGCTCTTGATTTACATATACCAGTAATGGCACTATCTCAATTATCAAGGAAACTTGAAGAAAGAAAAGATGGCGACAGAAGGCCACAAATGTCAGATCTTCGTGATTCTGGTGCAATTGAACAGGATGCAGATATTATTATGTTATTATATAGGGATGAAGTATATAGACCAAAGACTACTCAATATCCTGGTGAAGCAGAATTAATCGTTGCTAAAAATAGAAGTGGATCAACAGGCGAATTAATATATAGATTTAATGGTCCACATCAAAAATTCACCGAATATCATAGGGAAAATAATAAACAGGAGCGACTAGAAAATGACTGATAGACTTGAGCTAATGCTCAAAAGATATGATGAAATATCTCTGCTTTTGCAAGATCCTGATATTATTACAGATGTTAAAAAATTAACATCTTTAGCAAAAGAACAATCACAACTTGAAAAGCCAGTTACATTATATCGTGAAAAGAAAAAATTGGAAGAGGCCTTACCTGATTTAAAAGAAATGAAAAAATCAGATGATTTAGAATTAAGAGAGCTTGCTGAGGCTGAATATGATGAATCATTAGATAAAATTGAAAAAATAGAAGAAGAATTAAAGATTTTACTTTTACCAAAAGATCCAAATGATGAAAGAAATGTCGTTGTTGAAATAAAGGGTGCAGTTGGTGGAGATGAGGCCAATATTTTTGCTGGTGATTTATTTAGAATGTATCAGAAATTTGCCGAAAGTAAAGGCTGGAAGATTGAGATAGATGATGCACAGCCAGGTGCAGTAGGAGGTTATACCAACATTTCTTTTTCAATTTCCGGGGATATGGTATATTCACAAATGAAGTATGAATCAGGAGGCCATAGAGTTCAAAGAATACCTTTAACTGAGTCAAATGGTAGAATTCAAACCTCAATTGCTACTGTGTTAGTTTTGCCAGAAGCTAACGATGACGATGATATTGAACTTGACCCTGCAGACCTAAGAATTGATACATTCTGTTCATCAGGTCCAGGTGGTCAAGGAGTAAATACTACTTATTCAGCAGTAAGAGTAACTTATATTCCTACAGGTGATTTTGTTGCCTGCCAAATTGCAAGAAGTCAGCATGAAAATAAGGCTACAGCCTTAAGATTATTAAAAACTAAACTTAAAGCTAAAAGGGATGCCGAAAGGGCATCAAAAGAAGGAGATGTAAGACATACTCTTCAGGGAACAGGCGAAAGAGCTGAAAAGATAAGAACTTATAATTATCCACAAAATCGTGTAACAGACCATAGAATAGGGTTTACATTGAATACTTTAGATAGAATTATGCAAGGGGATATTGATAAAGTAATAGATAAGAGGGTCTATTGGTTTTATCGAAACAGAGAGAATAGAACTTGGTCTGTTATGTATAAATCCGCAGTAAAAGGCATCGTGACCAAAGAGTATCAAATTGAAGACAATTCCGTGGAAAAAGCTGTATTTGAATTTGGAATTAAGTATTTGAAAAGTAGAAGCTAAATTTAAATAATCACACAGGCATAAAATCGGTATTTAAATTTTGCAAGGTTATTGGTGGATAATGCATAAATTCAATTATTTCTTTTGGTTCTGTATTTTCTATTTTTTTTATAGCATCTTGTAAGGATAATTCTAGTCTTAATGCCTCTCTTGCTAAAATTTTTTTTGAATTATCTAATAATGGCTCATTTATATTCCATCCTCTAGTGCCACAAATAATTTTATTTTCTACCTCTATACTGTTATTATGTAAAAAATCTATATTTTCAAAATTATTATCTTTTAAAAATTTTTTCATATTTGTATGCCGCACCTGAAAAGTGAAATTCCTATTGCAGGACTTTCTCGCCGCGTTCCATTGCGGTAAGACCAGTCTTGCAAAGCTCCAAAATTCCGTAAGGCTCAAGAAGTCGGATGAGACTTGCGATTTTCTCTTCGCTGCCTGTCGCCTCGACGATAACCGAGTTCTGTGCCACATCGACAATATGAGCGCGGAAAATATCGTCATCCAGCTGTTTCAGCAGGCGCGTTACACAGTCAGACGAATGCAAATGCATGAGCGGAGACAAGGCCATGCCTTGCAGCATCAGACGAATCAGCGTTTTGTCGTCCTCGCAGTAGGGAGTCAAACGCAGATTCC
>CAKZZJ010000081.1 GCA_937885165.1 uncultured Caryophanales bacterium | reverse complement strand
ATAAAGATAAAAAAATTATCACATAAAAAGATATTAATAATTTATATAATGATATTTTTAATTTGGTTTCTTTTGGAATAAATAATATGTCAAAACCTTTGGATCTAATTATGAAATTTATTGAAATTAATGAAATAATTATTACATTAAATATCGATATAATAAAATAAGAAATATTCATAAATGATTTATGAACATTTTCATAATTATATAAATAATCTTTTATATCATATAGGTTTCTTGAAATATATAATAATATCAATATTAATAAAATTAAAGATAAAAATGTTATTATAATTACCAATTTATTAAATAAAAAATTAAAATAAAGATGGGCTAAATTAGTCTTTTTTTTCATATAATTTACCATCCTTTAAATATAGATAAACTGGATTTAGAAAATCTAAATTTATTTCTTCATGCAAAGATAAAATGATTATTTTATTTTTATTTAATAATGAATTTAAGTCATTAAAAAAGATTTTTTTTGTATAATCATCAAGACCATCTATTCCTTCATCAAAAATATATATATCTGCATCTGTATATATGGTGGTGATTAATCCTAATTTCTGTTTGTTTCCTTTAGATAAATTACCTGCTAGTTTATCTATAAGATTATATTTTTTCATAACTTCTTTTGCATCAATATCTATAATATCATCTAAGAATGAACTTGCCATTATCATATTGGGAATGATAAATTTATCTGGTAAGAATGATATTCTTTTATCATCAAATTCACCGCTATCTTTAGATATAATATTAGAAATAATCTTAAATAATGTTGATTTTCCTGAACCATTACTGCCTTTTATTACATATAATTTTCCTTCATAAAATTCATATGATAAATTATCTAAAATTTTTATATTGTAACTTTTATTTAAATTTCTTATACTAAACATAATTTAAATCCCCTAGTTTATATATTGATTCATAATTATCAGGATTAGTTTCACCTACCATATATATAAATGTGTCTAGATAATATAATTCATTATCAATTTTAAATGTAATATATGTTTCTTTAGTAAGATATGAATTATTAGTACTTATAGGTATAAAAAATGTTTTTGATTTAATAGATACCTGCTGATTTTTTTCCAAATAATTTCTTTTATATTTAGGTATGTAATCATAAATATCTATTTCATTATCAAGATTCTTATCAAATAATATATTAGATAACTGTCCATAATTATATTCTCCTAATTTAACTTCTGTTAAAAATTTATGATCATTTGTTAATTTTATATTTATTCCTGATAAATGTTTTTCATTATTAAATATAGAATATGATGCATATAAACTATCAATTGATAATAATTTATATTTATTTTTATTTAAAAATGATATTGTACCTAATGATAAATTTAAATCAAATGATTTATTTTTAATATTAAGATAAGCGAAAGATGAAATATTATTATCAAATAGAGGCATAGCTGCTTCAATTTTATATAGATAATATTCATCTAAATCATATAAATTGATATCTATATCATTTAAAACTAAACTCATATTATCTAAAATTAATGTATAGATATTTTCTTCTTTATATTTTAGTAATGATTCATCCTTCTTTGAATATATTTTAAAATCTATATACCTATTAGAATCCATTACGTAACCTTTGTTTTCTAATATTGTATAATAATTATCACTGATATCCTTTTTTGATGTAATTATAATTAATACTAATAACAATATAATGAGTGATGTCGGAAATAAAATTATTGATATTTTTCTTATGATTCTTGCCATATTACATCTTTCTCGATTCTTGTATATTGATTATTTAATACAGCAAATTCGTAACCGCCTTTAGCTACATTAAAGAAAAATTCATGAACTGAAAATACACCATTTGTTATAGTTATATCACCCATTAAATAAATTATCGCTCTTGAGCCTGCCTCTACTTCAAGTACAAGGCTCTTTTTTTCTTTTACACTTGTTGTTGTCTTAGTTGAATATTCTATATTTGCCTTACTTGAAGCTTCAGCTTTTACTTTCTTTATCGCAACTGATGCCCCACTTGATGCAGATACACTTGATGTGAATGATACAACATTTGTAGTTTCAACCTGAATTGATACATCATATTTTACTGGTGTAAGTCCTTTATTTTCTACGCTAAATAATGTATTTGTAATATATGAAGATTTTACATTTTCATTTAAAGGCATAATAAGAACATCAAAAAAATGAAAGCCCTCATTTAATTTTGATATATAAGAATCCAGTTCTTCTTTCTTATAATTTTTAAGCAATTTGCCACTTGACATTACAATTTCAACATACGTCTGATAATCAGTATTTGATTCTTCCGCTTTAATTTTTGTTCCTTTAATTAAGATAACTAAAAACAAAAAAAGCGAAAGAGTTATCATAAATTTTTTCATTTTTTTCCTCCAAATTTTTGGGCAAAAAAAAGCCCACTTCTTGCGTTGTGGGAATTTTTGTTAAATTGTTTGATAATTATTTCAAAATTACTATAACATAATTTTAAAATATTGTCTAGATTATATTTCTAATTCATCAATTTTAGTTGCTAAATTAGCGAATTCTTCTGAATCATTATCTTCAAGTCTACCGCAATCTGCAAGTGTAGCAACACTAGGCATTAAAGGAAGTGATATAAGAGGTTTGATTTCAAAATGATTTGATACTTCTATTAATTTTGAAGTGCCAAATGGATAAATTGGGTTACCACAGCATGGACATATGATGTAACTCATATTTTCAACAAGTCCTAAAATATTGATATTCATCTGTTTGCACATACTGACGGCCTTACCGACAATCATTTTTACTAAATCTTGAGGAGTTGAGACAATTACTACACCATCAACCGGAATTGACTGAAATATAGTTAGGGCTACATCGCCAGTTCCTGGTGGCATATCGATTAATAAATAATCAAGCTCACCCCAAAGTGTATCAGAATAAAATTGCTTTAAAGCTGAAGAAATCATCGGACCTCTCCATAAAACTGGGGCTTCTGGGTCATCCATCAGCAAATTGATTGACATAACTTTTATACCAAGCTTTGATTCGTTTGGAAAAAGCATGGTATCAGTTCCGTCTATCCCAGGTTTTATTCCTAAGGCTTTCGGGATTGAAGGACCAGTTATATCTGAATCAAGTATACCGACTTTTTTACCCATTTTTGCCAAAGCTATGGCAATCATGGATGTAACCATAGATTTTCCTACTCCACCTTTACCTGAGACGATACCAATTATCTTTTTAATATTATTGTTTTCGTTGTTTTGAAATAAAATAGTTTTGTTTTTTCCGCAGTCTGAACTACATGAACCGCAGTTATGATTACAGGACATTTTAATTTTCTTCTTTCTTAATTTTGTCTAAAACATCATAAATATGATTACCATATTCTAAAGATTCATCATGTATGAATACTAATTCAGGCATTTTTCTTAATTTAAGCTTTTTAGCAAGTGCGCTTCTTAAGAACCCTTTTGATTCATTAAGTGCCTTTTCATAAGTTTCTTTTTTACCACTATAGAAAGTGTAATATATACTCATAACTGATAAATCATTTTTTATTCTTACTTCAGTGATGATTATCTTTTTTAAATCATCATTTTTAGCATCATTTAATAAGATGAGTGATAATTCTCTTAATGCCTGAGATTCATTTCTTTCTAAAGAATGACTCATTATCTTGAGACCTCCTTCATGATAGATGCTTCAATTACATCTCCTTCTTTTAAATCAGAATATTTTTCAATTGTAATACCACATTCATAACCTTGTTTTACTTCTTTCACATCATCTTTAAATCTTCTTAAAGAAGCCATTTTTCCTGAATATATTACAATTCCATTTCTTAATACTCTAACTAAACTATTACGTTCAATTACACCATCTGTAACATAACATCCTGCGATAGTACCGACAATTGAATTTTTGAATATTGATCTTACTTCTGCCTCACCAATTACAACTTCTTCATATACAGGTTCTAGCATACCTTTAAGTGCTAATGTGATGTCATCAATTACTTTATAAATTACATCATATAATCTAATTTCAATGTGTTTTTCTGAAGCTAAATTTCTAACATTTGACATTGGCCTTACATTAAAGCCTATGATTATCGCATCTGATGCTTCAGCAAGGCTTACATCTGTATCAGTAATAGCACCTACACTTGAACGTACTACTGTTACTCTTAAATCTTCTACATTTATCTTTTCTAGTGAATTTTTTAAAGCTTCAACTGAACCCTGAACATCACATTTGATAATAAGATTTAATTCTTTTGTCTTATCTTTATTAGCATTGGATAATAATTCATCAAACGATAATTTTTTAACAACATTAGTTGATTCTTTAGCTCGCTTAGCTCTTGCATTAGCAGCATCTCTTGCAATTCTTTCTTCTTTTACAACGATGAATTTGTCTCCTGCCTGTGGTACATCATTTAATCCAGTTACTGCAAGAGCTGTTGAAGGAAGTGCATCTTGATATCTTATATTTCTGTCATCTTCCATAGTACGGATCTTACCATATGTATTTCCACAGATGATGATATCACCTACATGTAATGTACCATTTTGAACTAATAAGGTAGCAAGAGGACCTTTACCTTTATCAAGTTTAGCCTCAATTACTGTACCTAGTGCAGCTCTATTCGGATTAGCCTTAAGTTCATTAAGATTAGCAACAAGTTCAATCATTTCAAGTAAATTATCAACACCCATACCTTTTAATGCACTTATATTTACAAATGGTGTATCTCCACCCCAGCTATCACTTACTAAACCTAAATTAGCAAGTTCTTGAGTAACTCTTTCTGGATTAGCATTTGGTTTATCCATCTTGTTTATCGCAACAATTATTGGGCAGCCTGCTGCCTTAGCGTGTGCGATAGCTTCTTCTGTTTGCGGCATTACACCATCATCAGCTGCAACAACAAGGACAACCATATCAGTTATTTTGGCACCTCTAGCACGCATTTCCGTAAATGCAGCATGTCCTGGAGTATCGATAAATGTTATCGGATAACCATTGTGATTAACCTGATAAGCACCGATATGCTGAGTAATTCCGCCAGCTTCTTTTGCAGTAATTCTACTACTTCTGATTGTATCAAGAAGTGTTGTTTTACCATGGTCAACATGACCCATAATAGTTACTACAGGTGGCCTTGGTTTTAAATCTTTTAGATCATCTTCTATTTTAATTTCCTCAAATCTTGATAAATCAGTTACAACTTCATCTTTTAATTCGTAGCCAAAATCGATTGATAATAATTCAACCATATCTCTTTCTACGCTTTGATTTTGATTAGCAAAAACACCAAGTTGCATAAGCTTAGTAATAATTAGGCTTACAGGTTTAGAGAATCCTTCTGCAACCTCTAAAACAGTCATACCATTTTTATAAATTATTACTTTTTCTTTTGGTTCAACCTTCTTTTCTACCTTTTTATTGGAAAAATTAGGTCTTCCTTGGGGTTTGTTGTTTTTTTCTACTTTTTTTGCCATAATAGCTCCTCCTTATTATTAAAATTTGGGTATCAAGGCTATTTATTAAGTAAATTGATTAATTCCTCATAAATTTCATCATTAACTTCTGTTTCAAGTTTTTTATCTAAAGCTTTGGTTTTTTTAGCCATATTGATAATATCTAAATCAAGCTTTAAATAAGCACCTCTACCATTTAGTTTTCCTTTTAAATCAACCTTAACTTCGCCTTCTGGAGTTCTTACGATTCTGACTAAATCTTTTTTCTCACAGACTTCTTTTGATACCACGCAAGTTCTTAAAACTTTCTTTTTTTCTTTCATTTTATTTACCGAAGTTCAAAATAAGTCCTTTATCGTATGCTTCACTAGTAGGCATAATATCAATTTTCCAGCCGCTTGATTGAACAGCAAGTCTGACATTTTGTCCGCTCTTTCCTATAGCAAGTGATAACTGGTTATCGGGAACGACAACAACACTTGTTTTGTTTTCCAAATCAACTGATAATATCTTTGTTACACTTGCAGGCTGAAGTGAATTAGTGATTAATTCTTCAGGATCATCACTATATCTATATAGATCTACTTTTTCTCCGCCTAAAGCATTAACAATTTCTTTAATTCTTTGTCCGCCTTCACCAACACATGAACCGATTGGGTCAACATTTGGATTAGTAGATTCGACTGCAATTTTACATCTGTCTCCTGGATCTCTTGCGATACCTTTAATTAGGATAGTTCCATCCTTAATTTCAGGAATGTAGTTTTCAAGAAGTCTATTAAGAAGATTTCTATCTGTTCTTGAAACATTTAATTTAGGATCTGCGTTAGTTAATTCAACTCTTCTTAAGAATACTTTAATACGATCATTGATTCTAGGATGATCACTTGGTAGTAATTCACCTTTTGGCATTGTTGTTGAAGTATTATAACCCATATCAAGAGTTATGAATTTCTCAGTTATATTAGTAACAGTTGCCGTAATCATTTCGCCTTCTAGCTGTTTGAAATATTCATAAGCATTTTCTCTTTGTTTAGTTCTAACATCCTGTACACAGATATTTTTAGATGCTTGAACTGCAGTTCTACCGAAGTTTTTGAAATTGATATTCTGTTCTAAAATATCTCCTACTTTGGCACTTGATTTAATCTTTTTAGCATCTTCTAATAATATTTCTTCAATATCATCAGCACTAGGGTTTTCTGTAAATTCTTCTACAACCTTCTTTAATCCATATAACAATATTTCATTTTTTTCTGGATTTAAAATTACTTTGCAAGAAGAATTACCATATGTTTTCTTATAAGAATTTACCAAACTTTTTTTGAAGATTTCATAAACATCTTCAACTGTAATATTTCTTTCGTTTGCTAATTCTTTCGCTTGTTCATAAAAATTTTTATTAATCATTTTTAACCTCCTTAAAATTTTACGGCAAGTCTTATAAATTTAATATTTTGATATTCAATATCAATATTTTTAAATCGACCTTTAAAATTAACTCTTATTGTTATTATATCCTGATTTGCATCAAGCATAACACCTTCATATATTATATTGTTATCTTTTAATTCAACATGAATATATTTACCAACTGATTTAATGATATCATCTTTATTTTTAAGTTCTCTTTCAGCACCTAAAGATGATACTTCTAAAAAATATTCAGGCATATCAGCATCATATTTATCAAGTTCATTTGACAAAAATTCATTTATTTCTGCTAATAAATTGATATCAACGCCTTCATCCCTATCAATTATTATTCTTAAAATTAAATTTCCATCTTCTTTAACTAAATTATATTCATATAATGTTAAATTATTATCATTTAATTTATCTTTAAGTATTTTTGGAATTATATTTAAATTCAATATATCATCCACCTTATCAAAAAATTAAGAGAGGTTTTTGCCTCTCTTTTAATAACTAACTAAATTATAACCAATTTGATATATAATATCAAGATAAATTTTTATTTTTAGACTTAATTTATATATTATTCACTCATATTGTCTCTTATATGCTTTAAGATTCTTTCATTTCCAACCTTTATTGCAAGTTCTAAAGGTGAATAACCATATGGATCAGTTCTATTTACATTACGTATTT
>CAKZZJ010000080.1 GCA_937885165.1 uncultured Caryophanales bacterium | reverse complement strand
TATTTATTTTGAAATAATATATCAAATTTAACATCATTTAATTTAGTGAATAACATTCTGCTTGGTCATTGCCTGACTGCATTGTTCGTTTGCTATTTTTTGTTTAATTTCCAATGGCCATATTTCGAATAGTCGGCCCATTAATTCCTGTTTTTTTACCACGCTTTTACCACGCTTTTTACAACGCTTTTTACAACACTTTCCAATATCCGCCCTTTTTGCCACCGACTCTCTCAATTTTTCCTAAGGCCTTCAAGTCGGATGTTATTTCGCCTAATCGTGTTGTCCCTAAACCACATAATGATGCAAGCTGCTTGTTATTAAATAGAGGGTTGTCTTTTACCGCATTCAAGACTTTTACATGAGTTGGCGATAATCCCTCTACGTTACTTTGCTTCATGGATGGAATAAAGGCAAACGGAATCGTTACTACAATATGGTTTTCCTCTATGTCAAAAGCCTCGCGTCCATACTTTCCGATAATAACCAAGTTGCCGTGGCCCGTCTGTTCAACAAGATTCAACTGGCCCATTATCTTCAATAAACCTAAATTAATAGGCCTAGAAATTCCTCTATAAAAGTCCTCTTTGCTGTAATCAAAAGGCAAACCGCCGGTGGAGATAATCTCGATTCGATCATCAAAAATATAGATGGCAGGAGGAACGTTCCTAACCCATTTGTTGTGGAGGCACGCGTTTGTCCACGCCTCTTCAAAAGAATGCATGTCGAATAGTTTAGTTTCCTTCCTCTCCATGGCAGACTCGATGTCGACTTTTGTCTCATTTAGCGATAATACAAAGTTTTTGGCCTTCTCCATTGCTATAAGCAAACAGGTATAGCCATATTCGTTTCTTGAAAGCATTTTGGTCTTGTCCTTGCCAGAAAAACGAACCACCTTGATGGAAACATCATTCTCATCCGCCAAAAGATTGGCCAACATATTATATTTGCCATCGACCTTGAGCCCCATGTTTTCATCGAATGTTTCTTCCTGGATTGTTAGTCCTTTATCGATATAGAGAAACTTAAGTTTGGAAAATGTCAGATTTTGGTTGATGGCCATAATACTCTCTAAGGAATTGTTCTGAGATGAAAAAAAGAGATCAGCTAAAAGCTCTGGGTCAATTTTTTTATCCTCCGATCCAACTCTGATTCTATATTCACCTCCGCAGGAATAAGGTCTTCGATTCCCTTTTCCAGTTACAAGAACATATGTTTTACCATCAAGCATCTGTGGAAGAACCGATATGACAAAAGCAGGTTTTATCAGTTCAGAAATTCTTGTAGAAATCTTCTTAATCGTCTCTTCACCAATTTGACCCAATAAACCAACTACTTCGCCAGAATTATTAACCCCATAATAAATGGTTCCTTCTCCATGCTTATTGAGCATAGCAGAAAGTGATAAAAGACCTTTATCCAATTCGGCCAAAGACGTCTTGAATTCTTGTTTTTCTTCTTCATACGGAAAATCCAATTTCATACAAATCACCTCTTTTACTATTTATTATACACTTTTAAAACGCTTTTGTCAATTTTATAACACGTTTTTAAACCACGTTTAGCACGCTTTATTTTTAACGCATACGTTAAAAATACAATAAAAGGCTACTCAGTAATGAGTAGCTCTTTATTATCAGTTATTTCTGATCATTCTTATAGAATTTATATTTTGTAGCGTAATCTATAGGCTTATAATTAACTTTAGCCTTTACACCAGCTGCTTGCATATAATGTTCTAGAATTCTTTTTAATCTCTTAAATGAAATCTGTGACTCAATTTGCGTAAAGTAAGGTGTATTTTTGTGAGAGCTATGATCTGATACATCCTTGTGTGGGAATTTAGCATATCTAGGATCATTTGGGTCAGCCGCAACATATACATTTACTTTATTTTTAGCAAGTGATATTTTACCAATAACCTTATTACCTAAATAAATTACATCATATGAATCAGTTAATTTATTAGTAACTTTATCATATTTCATAAATTCATTTTTAACAATATTATATATCTGAAGTACTTCCGGTGAAGCATTCTTTATGGTTGCTACAAAGGTAATCTTAAAATCTGGATGAACTTGATAATATTGTAAGCTTTCGATAACTTTATGATAATCATCCTTTAATTCATCCTTAGCAGTAGTTACCCAATCTTCCCCGCTCTTGTTTTTAAATCCAGCGATGATATTGCTGATGTCATCTACAGATAAATCAGGTACATTATCTACTTCTGTATTATCTTTAGTATCTACTGTAGATAATGTTTCTACACTAACATCAAGCTTATTATCGGCTTCTTTTTGAGTTTTATCAATTTCTTCTTGAGTATAGTTTTTATCTTCAGGTAGAACTACAGAAGAATTATTACTATTTGCAATCGCATTTCTTAATAATGCTTCAAGCTCTTCTCTTTCTTTTCTATCCTGAGCTAATCTTTCTTCAATCATATTTTTAGTTGCTTCATTACTTCTCATTAATGCTTCATCAATCTGTCTTTGATTATTAGCATTAATTTCTCTAACTAATTCTCTAGTCTGATTAGCCTGAAGATTACTCTGCTTCATTCTGTTAAGTTCTTCTTTTAAAGCCTCAACTTCTTCTTTATGACGTCTTTCTTTTTCTGCTTCATCTCTTTCAAGAATCATCTTTTTCATCATTTCAATCTGATTTTTAAGGTCATCTAAAGAATTATCAGGTTTAGCATTAGGATTAACTATTGTAACATCTGTTCCTGCTGCCTGTTTTTGATTGTCATGGACGATAATAACTTCTTTTTCCTGATTTGGTTCTTTAAGCCAGCTTACATCAAATGTTGATTTGGCGAAAGCCTCAAATTCAGCAACAGGTATAGGTTTAGCATAAACATAACCTTGAATTATTACATCTCTACTGATAGATGAAATAATATTAAGTGTATTTTTATTTTCTACACCTTCACAAACTATACCTAAATTAAGTTTTGTTAAAAGGTTGATTATATTTTTAGCTATAGTGTAGTCTTTTTCATTGGTAAGACCATTTTTAAAAAATACTTGGTCCATTTTGATTGTGTCAAATGGGCTATTGGCTAAAAGCCCTATTGAAGAGTATTCTTTACCAAAATCATCCATCGCAAGTCTAAAGCCTAGTTGCTTTAACTGCATAATTACATTTGCGATATATTTAGATGATAAATCAGCAGATGATTCTGTTATTTCAATTTCTATTGTTTCAGGCTGGGCACCAACCTCTTTAACTATCTCACCAATTCTCTGAATATATCTTGGTGAATCAAAATTAATTTTGGATACATTTACACCAACAGTGATACCATTCATTCCTTTAACGCTTAAATTTCTAGAAAGAATCGCTGCCTGTCTGAACATCTCTACGTCTATTTCCTTGATAAATCCACTTTTTTCAAATACAGGGACAAATTCACCTGGCATAAATCTTACTGAAAAGTCTGGATTTACCCAACGACACAAGATTTCACCACCTACAACCTTACCAGTCCTAAGGCTTACTTTCGGCTGAATATAGGCTACGAATTCGCCGTTAGATAAGGCACTATCTTTAAATTTGGCAATCATTGCTGATTTTTCAAGTGCGTTTTTAACATCTGGAGAATAATAATATATATTACCATCCCTTAATGTACTGACACCTATAATTCCCATAGTTTCTTCTATAGAAATCATTGCTTCTTTTAAATCAGGTTTTTCTCTCATACCAAATGAAAGTTCAAACTGGGTAGAAATCTTTGAATCCATATTAGGATCATTGATGTCTTCCATCTTCTTCTTACACCATAATTTAGAATCTTCTTGTGATGGTGAATCCATTAAAACCACAAATTTATTAAATTCTACTCTAGCTATAGTATCATTTTTCTTTAAACCCTTTAAGAAAACATCAGCTATCTCATGCATAAGTTCGGTAGAATTAGGATGGAATCTATAGATTGTTGCTAGATTTTTTACTTCAATGCATATCATTGTAGCATTTTTATATTTACCAGTGTGCTTGGAAATATATTTTTCCAAGCCCCTGATATTATATGTTCCAGATTCATCATCCATATAAAACGATACTTGCATTTGCATTTTGGTATTCACACGCATTAATATTCCGGCAAGTACCACAACAAATACGATGCCTCCTATTACAGCCCAGTGATACCATTTAAAATTGAGAGCTAAGATGCTTAATAATTGAAACATTATTTATCACATCCTCTTATGCATGCTTTCTTTTCTTAGATACAGATCCGTATTTGTCTCTATTTACACAGATTAGAATGATTATTAATAATATAACTGCGATTCCTAATATTACCCAGAATATTAAATCAAACATACTTCCTGTTGATGAAGCAGTTGTATTTATAAGTAAATGTACATATTCTACTTCTGAAGTATCTTCTTTATTAGTAATCTTTAATATTACTTCATTTGATGTTGATGTGATATCTGATAATACTTCAACTTCAAGATTTTCAGTATTTTCAAATTTGATGAATTCTGTATAATCACTTATTACGCTTGCTGGTTTATCGCCAAGTTCTAAATTCCAATAACCTTCTCTATTAACATTCTTGCTTAATGTATATAAAGAATTAGGTGATTCAACATCATATTTCATCTTGTTTCTATATACTTCAACTTTATATTCATCTGATCTAGTACCATCTTTTGATACTATAACAAATGTTACAATATTAGATTTACCTGCAGTAAGTTTTTCTTCTGTTATTAATTCAACAGTAGAATCAGCCATACCAGCAACATCAAGTACTTCAGCACTTACTTTAGTAATTGATGATGGAACAGTGATTTCAGCTAAATATTTATCACTTTCTTCAATTTTTACTCCATTTTCAGAATCATTAGTTATTGGCGTAATTTTGTTTTCTGAATCAATTGATACTAAAACAATATCCTCAGTAGAAAGTTCTCTTTGAGTCTTTGCCACTGTTAAATCGTATGCGGGTCTAGTAACTGTAAATTCAACAGTTTTACTAATTTCAGTTCCTTTTAATGTTACTTCCATAACAACAGTATTCTTACCAAATGACAATACATCAGTAATAACGTTATTAATTATGAAATTCGTATCTAATTCTGTTGATGTACCCTTAATATAAGCCTCAACTGTAAGTTTATCTATATTTGCATCTTTTAATTCATAAGCAATCTTAGGAGTTATCTCATCATTTGCGAAATCATCTCTGAATTCACTTATTTCTTTGATATTAACATCAAATTCATATTCTTGTCTTATAACTTTGAATGATAATGTTTCAACATTATCAACAACCCTACTCTTGCCAGAATCAGATATTCTGTAAGAAGTTATTTGAATAGTTACGTCGTTCTCACCAAATGCAAGAGGTTTACCATTTATAACTTCGAAAACAGTATCTTTTGTGACATTATTTTCGTTATTGTCAACTACATCAACATGTAATTCTTCGATATCAGGACTTACTACATAACCATCACTTAGTATATTGTTTTGATCAAATGTGAATTCATCAATTTTAATATTATAAGAATATGGTTCACGGTATAAATCAATTAATAATGTTTCAACTTGAGACTTATCATCTGAAGTAATCTTTAGGATAGCCGTACTGTTTCCTATTGGTAAATTAGTATTATTTATCAGTTCATAACTTGCATTAGTATAGCCCTGCTTATGGGCAGATAATACTAATGATAAATCAAGTGATGTTTCACTATTAGGTATTAAATACCTTCCGAATGATGTAGTTCCCGTATTTGCAGCAAGTAATTCAGTATTGATATTTCTTAATGTTAAATATGGGTTGTTGTCTGAATCTCTTAAAGTTTCAATCAACTTATCGTAGTTAGAATCAATAGTTTTGCCACCTAAACTAACTGATGAGATTTCAGTTGATGAAGAAATTTCTTCACTTCTCTTGATGTTTATTACATATACTTTAGTCTTACCTACATTAGATCTTACTGTTAATGTATATCTATTGTTACCAACATTTGGATATACAGAGAAGGCTCTATCAGTACCAGTATTATTGATTACTGAAGCACCACCACTTGCTATAACAGTATAGCCTGAATTAGATTCATCAAGTGTAGCAGTGATATTTACTCTTTCAGTCTTGTAACTTACTTTTGAATAATATGTTGTGATTTCTTTATCAAATGTTAATTCATATTGCAATGAATAATCATAGAATTTTTCATCTTCTAATACTAAATTAGTTAAATCAGGATCTGCGTAATCTCTTACAACCTTAATTGTATAAGTCTTAGTAGTTAAACCATCTTCTGCAGTAACTAATATACTGAAGTTATTAGTTCCTACTTCTAAATTGAAATCAATTGCGTTATCAGAGAAAATTTCAGTAACCTGAGTTGTTGTGTTAGTTATAGTTACTTTAGCATTTTCATCACTTGCTTTAGCAAATAATGTAACTGACTCAACAGTATTGTCATATGTGCCTAAATTATATTCCGTAGTCTTAGGATCAAAGTTATCGATTAATGTGCCATCAACCATAATTCTTTCAAGTGTAGCATCGATTGTTGCAGCCTTGGCAACTACTCTTATTTGGTAAACTTTACCCTTAGCTCCATTATGACTCATTGCATAAATTTCATGAATGTAAACATAATCAGCATCAGCTACATAATAATTATAATAATTTGTAGATGATACATTAGATGCAAGTACATCATTTCTTCTATAATATGTTAATGATGAATCATATTCTTGTAATAATTTAGCACTGATATATTTTTGGATATTAGCATCATAGAAATAGAAATTGCCATAATTATTTGCAGTAACACTAGAGTCAATTCTAAATGAGTAATAAGCAGCCTGCTTTTCATCTTCTGCAACTACATATGAATTAGTGTTAGTATCATCAGGATAAGTTATAATTACCTGTTTAGATTTAGATGATGACTGGTTACCATCGATATATACTGTGGCTGTAGCGCCAACTGGTAATCCTGCAACGATTGTATATGTCTTATTTAGTCCATATGGTATAGCGCTTATAGCAGCTGTATCAAATGTATATAGTGTTTGACCATCACTGAATGCGTACCCATCGTTACCGATATAATATTCACCTTTTGAATCATAAACTTCAAGTGAAGATAATGTATTGATATCATCAGCTGCGACTGGTTCTCCCCTATAAACCAAGATATTATATTTTCTAGGATTCTTACCATCCTCATCATATACTGTGATAGTATGTGACTGAGCATTTGAAGTAGATAAGAACTGAACAGATGTAGATGCTAAAGTATAATCATCATTGTAACTTGCACCTGAAATTGTGGCAAGCGGATAATCTTTATTAGTTGCTGCAGTAATCTTGAATGACTGTGCTTCATTACCAACATTAGCAATTGTGAAATCAGTACCACTTACAATTATTTCATTTTCTTTAGGTGTTATAGTAGTAATTGTTCCATTTTCATCATAGATTAGTTCATAAGATTTTCCGTTACATTCTAATGTAAGAGTTTTTAATGTTGTATCAGTATTAGCAGCTTCCTTAGTAATATTTATGACTATTGTTCTAGTCTCAGAAGCTAATTTGCTATATTGATAATATTCACTTTCTACTACTACACTGACTTTCATAGATTCATTTATTTCAAGTGGATGAGTGTAATAGCCTGTATTTGAATTAGATGCAGTCACGCCATTTACTTTTACTGTAGATGATGAAGTCTTCATATAAACTGTTAAAGTAGCATTCTTTACAGAATATGGAATACTTACATCATATGAAGCTTTTGTTTCATCATATTCAATATATCCAGATTGATTTGTATCAATTAATGTTAAATCTTCTATCTTAAGATTATCTGGTGATTTTTCATATGAATCAGCAACATATACTACTACATTATATTTTCTTACGTCGCCAACTTCACTTTCAATTTCGATAGTGAATTTATTTTCTCCAGATTTAAGTATTTCATCAGATTCTAAAATTGAATATCCATTAGGTCTATCACCATTTATGACTGAGCCTTCTGATACCTTAACTGTCGGATTAAATGTTTTGTTAACAAATGTCTTTGGCAAAACATATTTAATAGTCTCATTACTATCAAGTACTAAAATAGACTGATTATCTATGGTTGCAGCGATAGTCTTTCCTTGATAATAATCACCTAAAGATTCTTCTTGATCTTCTTGTACATATTTAACAATGTAATTTGAAGTATTACCTTCTGCTCTTTTAATTGTAAAAGTATAAGCTTTACTTAAGCCTGATGTAGCCTCAAGTTCGATAACAAGTTTGTTTTCGCCAACCTCAAGTGGTAATGTTGCATCAAAAATATCATTACCATCAGCATCCTGTCTAGTGCTTGTTGCGATAGTTGCTTTATTAGTTAAACCATTTACTTCATTTTCTAAAGTAACAGTAGTTTTTAAGTTTGCTGCACTTCCCTTAGGCTGGAATGATAAATTAAGTGATGATACAGCATATGAAACACTAGCAGAATATGAAGTATTGCTGCTTGAGAAACTTGAAATCTTTTCATTTGAACTAGAAGGATCAACCAAAGATGCTTTTTCAAGATCGATGAAATCATCTTTAATTATTTCAAATTCATAAGTGTTTGTAATGCTTGAATCTTCTGCCTGAACAATTATCTGAACTGTGTTCTTGCCAACTGATAACTTCTTAGTTGGATCTGCACCATTAGATACTATAGTTGCAGATGCATCACTTAATGTTGGTTCAAGTTTAATTTCTGAAATATCATTAGTTACTTTAATTGTGTATTTATATGTTGTTGCAGTAAAGCCCTGAACTGATGCTTTTGCAGACCATGTGCTGTCATTAAATTTTGATTCTGTAACATTTGATAGTGCAGCATCAGTCTTTAAAGCATCACATTCAACATTAATTGTATAAGATACAGAATTAGCTTTATCTTGTGATGTTACCTTAACAGAAATAGAAACACTTGAACCTGGAGTTAATGGTTTAGAATACTGATTTCCTGCAGCATATAGATTATTATCTATTTCTATTGTTGATAATGCACTTGTTGGTGTAACGATTAATATTGCGTTACTATTTTTACCACTTAAATGCTTATTATATGCATAAGTAGTCTGATTAAATCCTAATATATCTGCAGTATCAACATCACCTGTTAATGTCATTTTTGTTACTGTTGCAGTATTATCAAGTGTAACAGTTGAATATGCAAAGGCTATAGTCCATTTCTTTGTTGAGCCATCTTCTGCTGTACATGTTATATATACATATGATGTAGTATTTGAAGCTAAAGCTAGATGTTCGCTTGATGTACCTTTGCCATCAGATGCCATAGGATCGCTATCACTTAAACCTGTAATTGTAGCTGTAGTGCTAGTCTTCTTATAATTAATAGTAACTGATGATGTATTAGTTAAATTTTCAAATTTAAGTGTTCCATTAGCTATAGAGTTAGTATCTGCTACAGTCATATATTGTGTACGAACTGGATCATTATTTTCATCAAAAGGTGTATAGCTTCCAGAGAATATAAATTCAAGTTCATCAAGCGTGTTAACTGTAGATGCTTTATCTCTTACTATCTTATATGTGTATGATAATATTTCACTTGATGGAACAGCAAAGCTCTCAGATTTCAAAATTGTTCCATATTCAGATGTAGATGTAATAGTAAATGATTTAGTAATTGTTGATGTCTTTGATTTATTTACAGTTTGAGCACCGATATCTCCTGAAATTGTAGAATTAGGTGTTGTAGTATTTGTTACCACAAATTCAGGATTATTAGCACCATAAGCTATATTAAATGTTATTGGGCTAACATCAGTAGAACTAAATGAATATGTATTACCTGATGTATCAAGTAAGTCTCCACCATTCACTGAATCACTTATCTCAATATTATCTATTACATTATTAGTATCAGCAGGAATGATATAAATTGTGTATGCTACACTACCTAAACCATCAATCCTATTTTTTTCTGATGTTACAGATACAGTTAATTTATTAGCTATGCCATCAGTAAGTCCATATACTGTAAGTGGTGTTGATGTATAAGATGAACCATCAAGTGCACTTATACTATATGTAGCACCACTTGAAACAGTTATATTAAGTTGTGGATTAGATACTCCTCTTTTTACATGGAATACTATATTTGTTGAGTTTGTTATGTCTGGAGCAGCACCATTTAATGTTGATGATGTAATTGCAGCCCCAGTCTCGGCTGCTTTACGGGTAATAGGAATAATATATTGTGTTCCCAAAGTGCCATTTTCAGCTTTAGCCTGCACAGTATAATTCTTGCTAGTATCAGCATTACCTGTTATCGCATGAATTGAAATAGTGTTATCTGTTGATACGCCACCAACTAATGTTGAATGAATACCATCTAATGTTACAACAAATCTTAATGATGTAGTTGAATAAGATACAGTAACAGGATCTTGAGTCGCAACAGCATCATTGAATGTAGTAAATACTAAAGTCTGATTGCTATATTGGTCTACTGAATATACTTTGATATCATTAATCTTGCTGTTATTTTCTCTAGTATCAGTAAATCTTACATCCACTGTATATGTTGTACAATTAGAACCACCATTTTCAGATACAACATATAGATATAATCTTGAAGATGAACTATATGGATTGATACTGAACATTGTTGTTCCTGTAAATTGTAGAGGAGTTTTACTGCTGGACGTGAAATCATTTAGGTCAGTTGAATAATAAACTGTAGATTTTGAATCATTAAGAACTATAGATAAATTATACTGAGTATTCTTAGCTTGTTCCATCAAAAATGTATAAGTTGTATCTGTCCTATCAGTTGTGAAATCTTTAGGATATGTTACACTTGAATCAGTTACACCTGTAGCTGTAATTTGATTTATATAACTATCAGTTGATATTCTTTCAGTATAAGCTCTAAAATAATAAACTACAGTATTATTAGCTTGTGTCTTAACAGAAATTGATTTACCAGTATAATTACTAGAACTTGTTGTGAAAGTTAACTGGAAAATAAAATCTTTATCATTTTGATCAGTACTATCTATTGTAAGACTTGATGTTGAAGAATTTGTCTTTGCGTGAATAATTATCTTCTTAACACTGGTTTTTACTTCTGTGGTATTGGAAATTAAAAATCCGTTAGTTTCAAATCCATAATATTTTATAAATGATGTTGTAAAACCTGAAGATGTTGTTATGGCATTATCTGAAGCATCATACCCATATATCGTATTTCCATTTTTATCAACACCATATACTTCATATGTTATATCTGCATCATCATCTGCAGCAGCTCTAGTAACTTTTACTGTATAAGTTGTCGTATATGAACCACCTGCTTCAGAAGTTACTAATACTGTAGCTGTCTTAGTGACAGCTGAAGAACTTACAAGACCAAAACCTATATTAGATGATGTACTATAAGAAGTGCCGGTTGAACCAATTTTAACAATTGCTAATTTAGATTTTGCCTCAGCAGAAAGAGTAAAACTTGTAGCAAGACAATTAACATCAGCCGATGAAATATAAGTCTTCCCTGTTGCATCACTTGGGTCAAGTTGTAATGTTATATTATTATTTAAATCATCTTTTGCTGTAAGTTTAGTTAGATCAAGTGATGATTCAGTGTCTGCAGCTTCTCTTTCATATTTGATTGTATATGTAGTTGAACCTCCAGCAGCACTAGTTACAACAAGTGTCGTTGTAACATTTCCTGTTGCTTGTAAAATACCATTAGGTGTTACTGTAAATGATGCACTTTTTGATGAAGTACCACTACCCTTTAATGTATATGATGTAGATGTATCAGTAATGGTAGCACCACTATTATTTTGCGCAGTAAATGTTACAGTTGATGTAGCATAAGGAATTCCCGAAATAGTAATTTCATTTGTTCCTGTAGATGATGCTGTACCTGCACTAACATTAGTTATAGTTAATGTTGAATCAGTGCTTAATGGTTTTAAATTAAATGTATAATCTTTATAAACTGTTGTATCTTGTGAATATACTCTAATTGTAAATGAATTTGCTGGTGAAACTGGTGAAATTGAATAAGTGTTACTAGCTCCTAAATTAACTGTAGTTTTAGGATTTACAATCTCTGCAGTAATACCTTTATTTGCTGAAGATGACGGAATTTCAGGTTTAAACGTCAGTGTAGTCGTATCACTAGCAAATGATAAAGTATAACTTGTTGTAGTTGAAGAGAATGTTGCAGAACTACTTCCACTACTATCTAATAGATTTACTGTAGCAGGAATTCCATTACCACTTACTGTAAATGAATTTAATGAGCAATCAGTATATGCAACTCTTTTAATCTTTAATATATGTTTAACAGTATCTCTAGTTTGAACTGCCAAATATTTTGTAGCACCAAAATTCCATGTAGTAGCATTAAGTGTATTTGAATATGATGCAGTAGCTGTAATTCCTGACACGTCACCTATAGCATCAGTAACGTTATCTTTTAATTGACTCATGCCTATAATTGTCGAACCAAGTATTGCATTAGCAGTTACATTGATACTAAAGTTTGTTGAAGAAACAGCTGAATAAATATCTGTTGCTTCATATAAATCAAAAGTATCACTCCCTGATGTAATAGTTCCATTTTTATTCACAGAAACTGTATTATCAATTGTATAGCCAGAAGCTGAACTAACACTAATTGAATCTAATTCAGAAGCTGATTTAATTGTTATAGTTTGCTTGTTTTCAGCAAAATAAGTGGAGAAGTTTACGTTAGCCGTAGGTGAAATCGAGGCTGTAATAACAGTTTCAATAATTTGTGAAACACCTATTGTATAATTCCCTGTTGATGCATTATTATTTACTTTCAAATATAAACCACCAGCAAAAATTTCACCACTTCCTACACCTTTAGCATTGAATCCTCCTATCTTAACAGAACCTGATGTTGTGCCTGAAGTGTTAACATCTGGAAAAATGGCACCACTATATTGGTCGCTCCAAACATCAGAATCAATTCCAGTAATTGAATATGTAGATGATACAATGCCACCAAATGTTCTATCATACATTAATTCAGCACCTTCTAGGTCTGTGGCTTGCATATAAACCAAGAATACAAATTCATCACCTGGTTCGAATTCGGTTGATTCTACCGGTGTTACAGTTACACAATCTTTAAATGAAAAATTTCTTATTTGATATTTAGAATTTTTAAATCTAACATCAA
>CAKZZJ010000079.1 GCA_937885165.1 uncultured Caryophanales bacterium | reverse complement strand
GCTCTTCCGATCTACCAACTGTAACAACAGTTACATCTGGTGAAGCTTCAAAAAAAATAACATTTACAATTTGGCTTGAAGGTTGGGATGCAGATTGTTTTGACGGAATAGCTGATAATGTAAAAGTATATTTATCTTTCACATCAAAGAAAGTGGAAGAATAGTTATAAATTAGAAATAATAAATTAAGGAGGAACACACATGAAAAATAAGTTTATAGCAAAATTAGTTTTAAGTGGTGCAGCTCTAGCAGTAAGTGCTGTAACACTAGTGTCTACCACATATGCGTGGTATGTACAAAATACTCAAGTTACTGCAACAGGTGTATCTGGTTCAGTTAAAGATAATAATGCAACATCATTATTTATTGCAAAAGATGTAACATACGATTCAGCAAACAGTAAATTTAGTGGAACATGGGGCCAAAGTGTCGCTTTCAACTCAGATGATTATGATACAACCCAAGGTACAGCAAACAAAGTGTTTAATGGTGCATTAGATCCTGTCACAAGAAATGCAAGTGGTGATTTTGTTGATGTAAAAAACACCATTGGAGATAGTGCTGCTAGAGTTGTTCAATTTACTTTATATGTTCAATCAAATGTGGCAAGCACAACCGGTTCAGAGCTTTATATTAGACCATATTTAAGAGTGAAAAACACGACTTCAGGTGATAATGTTCACACTCAAACAGCATATAGAGACATCGCTGGTGAATTATCTGGTTCAAGTACTACATTAGCGACTGAAGGTAATCAATTTTGGATTGATGCAGTACAAGCATTAAGAATGGAGATAAATGTTTCAAAAGCAAATTCTTCATCTTTTGAAACTGATAAATTTGATGCAATCTCAGGAAGTAAAAAGGTATATGATGTTTTAAGCGTTGCATATAATGATGATGTAACAAACTATCTAACTACTGCAGCCCCAAATTATACTATTATAACTACAAATAATGGACTTACTGAGGCAAACTTTGCTGATGAAGATTTCTATTTTAAAACAACTGATATTGCGTTAGTTAGCGGAAAAACATATTATACTTTAGATGTAAGTAATAATGAATATAATGCAGTAGGATCTCCAAATGTTGACTACATTGGAACTTACTATGAGAAGATAACTTTAAAAGGTGCAAATGCATATTATTATGGATTAGTTGGTTCAGTTCCAACTGCAGGGTTCACTGAAGTATATAGCGCTGCACCAGCCACATCTGGAAAAATAGATAGAGTTGAAATTGATGCTGCTAATACTGCATATAAGTTTGATTTTACAATTTGGCTAGAAGGTACAGATGCAGCTTGCTTTGATTCATGCGCTAAACAAACATTTAACTTTGCGGTTGATTTTGTAGTTGAAGAGGGCAATTCATAATTAAAAATTAATTAAAAATTAATTTAGAAAGGAATACAAAACATGCAAAAGGTTTTAAGAAAAGTTATGTTAAGTACATTGATAACTTTAATGCTTATTGTGACATTTGGCACAATTACTTTTGCGTGGGTTGGAATAAATTCTACTTCTAGATTTGAACCTTTTGATATAACATTAGACGCAGTTGATTTAAATGAAACATCAGATATGTTTAAACAAGCTTATGGTTTAGAAATATCTTTAACAGGAAAAAAAGGTAGCTTTACTACATCTATTGATCAAACTGAATTAAAAAGACATATTCTTTATAATTATTATGGAAAAAATAATGATTATTTAAATGATACTATAAAAAGTAATCAAGTAATTATAAATGAATTTAATGCATTAATACTTGATCAAGCAACCTTAGATACAACTAATTTTAATTCAACTGATAAAACATATTATAATGCTAACAAAACTGGCTTAGAATTTAAAAATATTGATGGTGATCCAACTACTAAAGTATTTAAATTTGATTTATATGTTTCTGTATATAAGGTATTTGAACCAAGTGAAGATGTATCAGATAATTTAGATGTATATCTTACGGGGAATATTCTTAAAGGAACAAATAGAAGTGTAGGAACTATCTTTGATTATACATATCCTACAAGCTATGAAAAAGCTTATTCAGCTTTAGGCATAAGTGAGGGAAATGAATATACAAATTCAGGTACTAATGCGATTCTTCCAGGAACTACAATTTCTGGTGTAAAGACAGTGAATTCTGCAAGTTCAGCAAGAATTGCCTTTACAAAATATAAAATAGTAGATAAATACCATCCTGAATATTATTTACCTGAATATTATTTATCTAATGATGAAATAAAAAAATGTTATATTTATCAAGGTGGAACTAAATATCCAACAGTAGAAAATGATATTTATTCTTTTGGTGGAATATTAGAAGATGAAGTAAATTTTGCGCTATATAATTACAATAAAAAACATCCAGATGATGTAAGGGCAATCCCTGAAAATGTCTTATATCGAAAGGATATAGATATTGAATATAAAGCTACAGATTTAAATCAGTTAGTTGACTCAACTACTGAAAAAATAAGTGAATCAAAGATGATTAAGATGACCATCTATTTTTGGTTTGAAGGATGGGATGCTGATTGCTTTGATGTAATAGACAGGAGTCCTGTGTCTATAAATATAGGACTAACAGCATATAAGAAGAGTAATTGAAAACTTGTGGCTATGGCACTTTTTTGCCATAGCCCAAGAATTCGTTTTTGTTTTTTTGTGGATTAATGAGGCGAAAACGAAAAATGAATGAAAAGAGGTTTTGTTTATGGAAGATATTAGTAAACAAAAAAATGAAAATGGAAAAAAGAAAAGAACGGGAAAACAAAAAACGGCTCTAGTCTTTAAAATAATAGGGAATGTAATATTTTATGCAATTATCGTTTTCTTATTTATTTTTGCTTTAATGAATATTAGAGGTGGTAAAGAATCATTTCCTAATATTTTTGGGAAAGGCTTTTTATCTGTTCAATCTGACTCAATGAATACTGGTGGGAAAGATTCTGAATATGAAATTGAAAGCTTCGCTAAAGGTGACTTACTTATAGTAAGTACACATAGTGGAGATGCTAAAGATTTAAAGGTTGGCGATGTTATCACATGGTATGATTCATCAATCCAAGCATTAAATACCCATAGAATCGTTTACATTCATACAGATTATTCATATGTCATAACTCAAGGTGATAGAATAGCTCAAACTATGCCATTTAATAAAGAAGATCCATTTGGACAAGGAAATGCTACACTAGCTTTAAATGGATATACTGAAACTGTTTCAGCAGGACAAATTCAAGGGAAAGTTACTAGTATTTGGGGTGGCGCTGGTTCAGTTTTAGATAATCTTCAAAAAAATTGGTTATTTTATTTTGTAATTCCTGTTGCTGTATTATTATTAATTGAATTATTCTTCGTATTTAAAAATATACTTGATTATAGAAATGAAAAGAAGAAACTAGAATCAGGAAATAATCAGGATGCTTTAAGAAATGAAATAGAATTAGAAAAAGATAAAATTAGGGAAGAATTATTAAAAGAATTGCAAGAAAAAGGTATGATTGTTAATGATTCTTTAAATGAAGATGGCAAAGAAGATCTTAAAAAGGTTGAAGAAGTTAAAGAAGAAAAAGAATCTTCAGATAACGAATAATAAATATATCCTATAAGGAGGATAAAGTTATGAGTGGATTTGCTCAATGGTATGTAGAATTTATATCTGATTTATGGAACAACATTTGTGAATGGTTTTTATTACATATCAGTATAATAGTAAAAATATTTAAAGGAGACTGGTGGGATGTAGGAGGTTATTTTGATAACCTAGCTAATGCCATGGGCTCTTGGAACGCACTAGATTATATAGCATTTATTTTAGTACTTATTATTAATCTTGGCTTTTTGGTATTACTTGCTGTTTTATTATTCCAATTAATAAAGAGATATGTAAAATTTGTTAAAAAGGAAGTAGAAAAAGATTCTTTAATAAATGAAGTATCTTTATTAAATCAAAAAGTTGTAGAATTAATAGAAGAAAAAAATAAGATATTGGCAATGAAGGTATCTCAAATTGGTGGAGGTGCTTTAGGCTTAGGTACTGGAGTTGAAGTAAGTGCTGGCGCTAAAAAGAAAGATAATGAATCTCGTTTCTCTAAACTGATCGAAGTAGATATCGAGGCAGAAGAAAATCCTAAGGTTACAGTAATGGGTGCCGATGATAAAGTTGATCTAGCAGGCTTAGTAGACAGATTTATCAATTTCTCTGCATCTCAGCTTAAACTATTTTATACCAAAGATATTGTAGCTAGATATTTTGCCGGTATGGCAACATCTAAGATATTAATCCTAGAAGGTATATCAGGTACAGGTAAAACATCATTACCATTCGCTATGGGTAAATTCTTCCAGAATTCTTCTTCAATTATCTCAGTTCAGCCATCATGGCGTGATAGAGCTGAATTATTAGGATATTTAAATGAATTCACTAAGAAATTCAATGAAACTGATTTCTTAAAGAGTGTTTATAAAGCAAGCTATTCTGATACTATCAACACTATTGTATTAGATGAAATGAACCTTGCCAGAGTAGAATATTATTTTGCTGAATTCTTATCAGTTATGGAAATGCCTGATATAAGTGAATGGAAGATAGATTTAGTTCCAACAAGTGAACCTGTAGACCCACATAATCTTATTAATGGTAAATTGTTAATACCACAGAATGTCTGGTTTGTTGGTACAGCAAACAAAGATGATTCAACATTCACAATAACAGATAAGGTTTACGATAGAGCCGTTGCTATATCAATTAATAAGAAAGCTGAATTTATTGATGCACCATATACTGAAGCAATATCAATGCCATTTGATGAATTAATGGATATGTTTAAGAGAGTTCAGTCAGCATATCATATGAGTGAACAAGCATCTAAAGCTTTCCAGGAACTAGATGAATTTATTCAAGCTAAATTTAAGATTGCCTTTGGTAACCGTATTATGAGACAGATTAATTCATTCGTTCCCGTATATATGGCCTGTGGATTTTCTGAATTTGATGGTCTTGATTATATGTTAACACATAAGATCTTAAGAAAATTTGAAATGTTGAATTTAACATTTCTAAAGAAAGAATTAGATGAATTAGTTGTTAAACTAGATACACTATTTGGTAAAGAAGAATTCATGGAATCAAAAGAATACATCCAAGATTTAAAGAAGATGTCTTAATTATCTTAATATGTAGAGGAAGTGATTATATATGGCTAAGAAAAAAGAAGTAAATAATGATTTAGAAGAATATTATAGCCACATATATCAATTGTTAAATGAAAATAATCCTAAATATACTTATGGTGCCTATTTAACTAACAGAGTTAGTTCTGGTGCTAAAAAAGTATATAATAAGACTCAAACCGAAATAAGAAATTTCGATATGAGTTTTTTAGATGTCATTGAATCCACTTATCCTGCTATTTTAAAGATAGTTAAAAATCCTAAAAAATCAATCAAGTATGAACAGGATATAGTTGCTGTAGAAAAAGCCAGAAAGGTTAATTCAGATACAGTAAGACATTTATCAAGTCATACTCATCTAATTAAGGAAATAAAAGATGATAATGTAATACCTTCTAAAGTACTTACAACTTACGCAGAAGAAGAAATAGCTATTTATGAAAACAGATTCATAAAATCACTAATCAAAAGGATGGAAATGTTTATTGAACATCGTTATGAATTAATGAAAGAATCTTTAGAATCATTTGAAACTGAAAGACTAAATGTTGAAAATAAATTTGTCTTATCAGGGCAAGAAGTGACAATCAATTTAGATGTTGCTATAAAAAATGATTTGACTGTCAATTTAGAAGTAACAAAAGAACAATTTAATCGTTTGGTTTATGTAAGAGATTTGATTCAGTCATTAAAGGGTAGTGAATTTTACAGGGCTTTAGCTAAATCGCCTGATGTATTGCCACCGATAATGAAGACGAATATTATTTTACATAATCCTGATTTTAAAATGTGTTATAATCTGTGGATTTATCTTGATAATGTTGATAGTATTGAAACTAATATCGATATCAGAGAAAAGAATTATCGTTATTCAAAAGACTTTGATGCTGATATTAATGATGTTATGGTTTTAGCACTTGCTTCATTTATTAAAAATAGAAATATAGCTGATGTTTATGCATCTAAAAATCTGCCTCAGGTTAAAGCACCAAAACAAACTAAAAATACTGATATAGAATTAGAACTTAATCTTAAGGCGGATACTAATAAACTTGAAGATTATACAATGAATGAAGTATTGTTGTCACAAACAGCCAAATTCTTCGAAGCTTCATTTGATGCAAACTATGAAGTAACTACTAAATATTATGAATCAATCAAGGTTGTCGCAAGACAAATGCTTGATATGGTTGATCAGGTATATAAATCATCATTTAAAGTATCTGATGAAAAATTAGATACTTTAGATGATCTAGAACAACTTAATTATTTAAGAAATAAATATGATACTTTAAAAATAGTTCATGGAGCTAAACAAGCAAATATTTTAAAGATGAGTAAAGAAGAAAAGAATCTTCAAACTCAGATTGAAAAATTAGAAAAGAAAATAGCTAAATCTTCTGAAGATGAAGCAAATAAGGAAACTGAAAAAAATAAAACACCAGATGTTGGTGATAAAAAATGAAAAAGAAATCAATAGGTAAGTATATATTAGAAATTCTTACCTTCTTTTTAATATTATTAACAGTCTATATATTAGTTGAAGTAATAGTTGCCAATGTAAATGATAGACCAGCACGAATTTTTGGTATATCAGTATCCTACGTACCGACAAAAGCAATGGAACCAACCATAAGTGCCGGGGATTATATAATATATAATAAGGTTAATTATGATGATGTAAAATTAGATGATATTATTATATATTATAATTCTAATGAAGAAAAATATATCGTTCATAGAGTATATAAAATATATGATAATTATATTATCACCAAAGGCGATAATAATGCTTTAGCTGATACATTCCATGTTACAAGTGAAAATCTTTACGGAAGGTATTTAGGTAAGGCAGGAGTTTTAAAAATATTTGCTGGAGGAATAAATAAAGTAGCCGTAGGTATCATATTATTTGTCTTAATATTTTTATTTTTTGGTGTTCAGATATTTTCTTTATTTATAAAATATAAAAATGAAAAATTAAAAGAAGATAAAGAAAAGAAAAAAGAATTATTAAGAGAAGAAATGAAAAAAGAAATCCTTGATGAGATTTTAAATAAAAAAGATGATGATAAATAAAATCTATGCCCATATTTAATGACAACATTTGATTCACAAAAGGGCATATTTTTTTTGCCAAAAATAAATAATATTTTAATTTTATTTTAGGTTCAATTTAGGTTTCATAAATAAAATATAGGCAAAGTTTAGAAAAGAGGTAAACTAACATGAAAAAGAAAAGATTATTAGCAGGAGCTATTTCAATGCTATCACTACTTGCTTTAGTTGGTTGTAATGCAACAAACAATTCAACAAGTGGTAATAATACATCAAATACAGTTGTAACTACAACAACTGTAACACCTTCATCATCTACAACAACTACTTCAGAAAGTAGTTCTACATCTATAGTGACTACTACTCAGGATTCAAATGCTACGGATGTAACAGAAGATGTAACAACAACTACATTTAGTATTACTACAGATGATGGTAATTTTTCACAAAGTGGTAGTACTTATACAATAACAAGTGCAGGAACATATACTGTTACTGGATCACTTACTGATGGAAATATAATCGTAAATGCAGGTGATGATGATAAGGTTATAATAGAATTGTCAGAATCATATATTAAATCAACTACAACAGCACCTATTAATGTATTAAATGCTGATAAGGTTGAAGTTAAAGCAAAAAAAGATACAACTAATGTAATAGTTGATGGTAGATCATCATCAAGTACTGATGAATATTCTGCAGCAATCTATTCAGATTGTGATTTAGAATTATCAGGAAAGGGTACTCTTTCAGTTTATGGATATTTCAATAATGGTGTTCAGAGTAAAGATGATCTTGAAGTTAAGAATTTAACTTTAAAATGTGTTGCTGTAAATAATTCACTTAAAGGTAATGATAGTGTTACAGTAGAATCAGGTACATTAAATATCATATCAACAGATGGTGATGGTATATCAACATCTAATTCAAGTGTATCTTCAAAAGGTAATCAAAAAGGGACTGTAACTATATCTGGTGGTACAGTTAATGTTTATGCATCAGAAGATGGAATTGATGCTGCATATGATGCAGTAATATCAGATGAAGCAGTCGTTAATATCTATACTGATTCTTATTCAACATATACTGGAACAAGTATTTCAAGTATAAGCAATACTACTCTTTATGTAAGAATTAAAGCAAGTATGGTTAATACTTCAAACTATAGATATGTAATATATCAATATGGTGATGATGCAGATGAAGGAGTATTCCAGACCTTAACACAGGTAAGCAAGAATTCTTCATATTATTATTACCAGACAAGTTTATCATCAAACTATAGTAATATTGTAGTATTTAGATATTTAGCATCACAAACTGAAAATTCAACTACGACTTATGATGCTAGAAGTGAAGGACAGACTATAAATACCAGCAAGAATATGTTTGTATTAAATTCTGTATCAAGTAGTATTATCAAGGTTGACTGGGGAACATACCAAACATCTTCAAGCGGTGCTTCAACTACAGTTGATAAGTCATCAAAAGGAATCAAGGCTGATAATGAAGTAACAATTTCTGGAAGTGTTGCATTAACAATTAGTTCTACGGATGACGGAATTCATGCAAACAACGATGTAACACTAGATAATAATTCAAAAGGTACTGGTAATGTAACAATCAGTGGCGGAACATTATATATTATATCAGGGGATGATGGAATTCATGCCGATAATATATTAACTATTTCAGCAGGAGACATAAATGTAACAAAATCATATGAAGGCTTAGAAGGTGACTATATTTATATAAATGGTACTGCAAAAGCTACTGTTTATGCAACAGATGATGGAATTAACGCATCTAAATTAATTCAGGTTGAAGGAGATTGTTATGTTGATGTAACTGTACCTTCAGGAGATACTGATGGCATCGATTCAAATGGTAATTATATTCAAAAAGGTGGTACAGTTATTTCAAGATGTGCCGTAACAGATACATCAGGTAATATGGCCGCACTTGATATCGATGGTACATTTACTATGACTGGCGGAACATATATTGGTGTTGGTCCAATTGCTGCAAAACCTTCTTCATCATCTGTTAACTATATAACTTTTGGTTCAAGTGGTGGTATGAGTGGACGCCCAGGCTTCGGTGGTATGGGTGGATCTTCTTCATCAAGCAACTATTCATTTGGAAGTGGTACATGGACATTAAAGTCTTCAGATGGTACTGTTATCGCAACATTTACTTTATCTCAAAGCTATTCAAATCTTTTAATCGCATCAGCTTCACTTGCTAAAAATTCAAGTTATACTTTGACAAATGGAACAACAACATATACTTGGACTCAGTCAAGTCAAGGACAAAGCTACTCATCTTAATTATATGAAACAGGAGTTATTTGCTGAAGTATTGCCAATTATAAAAAGAAAGGTAGTTATGGCAATTAAAGAAAACTATAGTTTATCTGAAGAAGAAGCATTATCTAAATATAATTCATCAGAAGTAAGTAATCTTATCGCTGATTCAAAAACTGAAATTTGGGAATTAGATGAAAATATTCTTGCTGAAATTATTGTGGATGGCGCTCAAATATAAATATTTAATTTGGCTATAATCATGTATTATAGCCATTTTTATATTTTCACATTATTTTTTGAAAATATTTAGGTAAATTTAAGTTATAATGCTTTATAATTTAAACGAGGAGTTGATATTGGTGAAAAAGAAAATAATTTTAGGGATTTCATTTTTAATTACAATTCTAGCTTTAAGCAGCTGTAATATAAATGAAGATAATAATGTAACTGATTTTGGCGATCAGTCACAATATAGTATCCCTACAGGAGGGAACAATGTTACAACTACTATAGTAACATCACAGGATAAGAATGCAATTAACGTAATTGACAACCCAAATACAGGGGAATTTGTTATTACAACAGAAGATGGTAATTACACAACTTTAGATAATAAAACATATAATATTACTAAAGCTGGAACATATAAAGTCAGTGGTTATCTTGAAGAAGGAAATATAATAATTTCAGCAACAGAAGATGATAAAGTATATTTAGAACTAAATGGTGTTTATATTAAGTCAACTGAAACATCACCTATATCTGCAAAAGAATTAGATAAATTAGTTATTAAATCACTTGAAGAAACAACCAATGTCATTGTTGATGAAAGAAAAAGCACATCAGATACAGATGGTAATGCCGCAATCTATGCGGAATGTGATTTAAATATATCCGGTAAAGGAGAGTTATATGTCTACGGATATAATAATAACGGAATTCATACTAAGGATGATCTTGAAATAAAAAATGTAACTTTAAATGTTGTTGCCGTAAATAACGCACTCAAAGGTAATGACAGCGTAGAAATACAGTCAGGCACATTAAATATCATATCCACTGATGGCGATGCGATAAAGACTACTAACTCGAGCATCTCATCAAAAGGCAATCAGAAAGGCAGTGTTGTCATAAGCGGTGGTGATATTAATTTATATGCATCAGAAGATGGAATAGATGCAGAATATAATGTAGAAATAAGCGAGGATGCAAATTTAAATATTTTTACCGATTCATATTCTGTTTATACAGGAAGCACAACAAGTGAATCATCAGTATTATATGTAAGAATACCATCTAAGTTAGTATCAGGATATAGATATGCCTTATATTTATATAATGATGATTCAGAAAGCGGGACATTTAAAACACTAAATCAGTTATCTCAGTCAGGAAGATCATCATATTATTATTATCAGGCAACTCTTGATAGTAGTTATAAAAATATTGTTGTATTTAGATATAAATCATCACAATCTGAAAATTCTATAACAACATATGATGCAAGAAGTGAAGGCCAGACTATAAACACCAGCAAGAATTTATTCGTTATAAATTCCATTTCAAATAATATTATCAAGGTTGACTGGGGAACATATCAAACATCTTCAAGCGGCGGTAGTATGATAGATAAATCATCTAAGGGCATCAAAGGGAATAATGAAATAAATATCACAGGTGGAAATATCTTAATTTATTCAACTGATGATGGAGTTCATGCAAACAATGATGAAGCATTGGAAAATAATGAAAAGGCAGTAGGTAATATCAATATTGAAGGTGGAAATATAACTATTACATCAGGCGATGATGGTATGCATGCAGATGGTAATTTGATTATAAAAAGTGGAACTATAAATGTTATAAAATCATATGAAGGTTTAGAAGGGTATAATGTTTATATTAATGGAGATTCTATAATTTATGTATACGCAACTGATGATGGTATTAATGCATCCAAGTTAATTCAGGTAGAAGGTGGAGCATATGTAGATGTTACAGTACCATCAGGTGATACAGATGGTATAGATTCAAATGGTAATTATATTCAAAAGGGTGGCCTTGTAATATCAAGATGTGCAGCAAGTGATAGTTCTGGTAATATGGCCGCGCTTGATATTGATGGTACATTTACTATAACTGGTGGAACATATATAGGTGTTGGTCCTATTGCAGAATTACCTTCATCTTCATCAATAAATTATATTAAATTTGGCTCAGGAGGTGGAGGAATGGGCGGAGGTCCAGGATTTGGTGGATTTGGTAGAGGTAGTAGTTCTTCAAACTTTTCATTTGGT
>CAKZZJ010000078.1 GCA_937885165.1 uncultured Caryophanales bacterium | reverse complement strand
CATCTGAAGTATTTAACCAAACAGATGATATTTTAAAATCAAGTACAAGCACTACAGCGATCTATTACATTGACTCAAACTGGAAAACTGCTAGTTTAGTAGAACCTTGTGCTGGCGCTATTGCTGGTTATAACAATATGCTAAATGATTGTTATTATGCATTAGGTGCGAAAATAGGTGGTACAAATATCTCACTTACTCCTGCGAAATCTGGTTCATTTGCTACAGTTTATGCTAAATCTACACAAGAACTAAGGCAAATTGCAGCAACCCTTAATGAGGTTTTAGGAGTAGAAGCATTTGTAAGCGTAGAAAATAGATACCCTGCCTTAGCGTGGGAAGAATAGGGGGTAAAAATGAAAAGAAAAATTTTACTTTCAATATTAAGCGTATTCATCTTACTACTTACTTCATTAGTTTTAGCAAGTTGCTCATCAAGTAGCCTTGCTAATCCAAGAGGAATGGATATCGTAGATAACAATTTCGTATGGAACGATGTTGATGGTGCAGATGGCTATATTGTTTATTTTAATGATGATGAAGGTGATAGATATTATGTTACTGAACCATATCTATCAATGAGTGAATCAGTAATTCAAAAATCACTTGTAAATGGGGATAATGAATTACTGATTCACTCATTGATAGAAATGAATGTTGGATTAGAGCAGTTAAAATAGATAATAAAAACGTACCTACTATAGAGTCAGATAGAAGCTTAATTTATTTTACATATTCAAAAAAATTAGCTACACCAAATAAGGTCGCCCTAAAGAATGATAAATTTAGTTGGCGAAGCGTAAGTGAAGCTAAAGATTATAAAGCTTATGTAAGAATTGAAAATAATACAAGTGGTAAATTATATGATATGGAATGGTCTACAGGTACAACTGGTATATCAGGCACAATTAAGAATTTACCAAATGGTGAAATGTATTATGTTTCAATTGTAGCTGTAGCTGAAGGATATGAAAATAGTGATCCTTCAATTGAAGTACCATATGATAAAACAGTAAATAATATTTCAACAGCTAAATATGTAGCATATCTAAATGATAATGCTAAAGCAATGTCTGAAAATATTAGCCTTGCTGATACTTATTCAGTTGAATTAAGCCTAAAGACTACTGATACTTTAGTTGTTAAAGATAATTCAAATAATGAATATACTTATGATGGCACAATTGAAAAAGATGGCGATTATGAATTATCAATTAATAATTCAACTAAGAAATTAAGTTTACAAAAAATAACTAATTATTATTTATATGTAAATTCTTCTGTAGCTGGATCTAAATTTAATGTTAATCAAGATAATTATTCTTTAGTTGTTAGCCTTAATGCTGGTGATTCATATGTAGTTAAAGATGATTTAGGAAATCTACTTGATTCATATGAAGAAAATAGCGAAGGAAAAGGACAAGCTATTTCAACTAGCAATTATACATTTACAGTTTCAACTGAAAAAATAATCAACGTAGTATCTGGTGGTACTTTAATTGATAATACTGAATCAGTTGACGGTAAGTGGCCTGTAACCCTAGATTATAATTATTATGGAGCCCCAAATGCTGATATCGTCTATGTTGAACATAATAAGACAATGTCAACTCCTGCAACTCCAACAAGAGCAGGATATACATTTGCTGGATGGTATGAAGATTCATATTGTATGATTCCAGCATCATTTGGCGCAAAGATAAGCTTATTTAAGATTACCGCTCCAACAACATTCTATGCTAAATGGACATGGAATGGTGATGTAACACCTGATGATCCAGTAACACCTGATGATCCAGTAACACCAGTTGATCCAGATGAATGTGATTATCACATCGATGCAGATGGCGATGGTATCTGTGACAAATGTGGACAACCTATGCCAGAAGTTGAAGATGAAATCGCAACAATCTCATTAGATTTATCTAAATTTGAATGGTGGAAAGATGATGGTGCGACTATCAATGTTCACATTTGGTATACTGATGGATCAAATAACACATGGCCAGGAGACCAAATGGTATATAATGAAGCAACTGGTCTATATGAAGCTTCATATTATAAATCAAGAGTAGTTAAGGGAGTAATATTTACTCGTAACTCTCCTAAGGTAAATCCTGAAGAAGGAACAAAGACTGAATGGGATCGTATCGAAATAGGTGAACTTTCATTTGATGATAATAAACCTATTTATAGATTAAAGACATATCGTCATGTCGATGATTATATTTCATTTACAGGTATTTGGGTTTCATCAAAAGATGAAATAGATTATGATGATATCGATGATGGCGATGGTAAATTATACCTAGACTTTAGAGATGTATCATGGTTTACAGAAGCAGGAGCCGTATTGTATACATATATATGGTATACTGATGGTAGTCAAAATGGCTCATGGCCAGGAAAGACTGTAACATATACAGCAGATCAAACTTCAGTTCAATATTCATGTTATGTAAATTACAATACAGATAAGACTATCGCAGGTGTAATCTTCACAAGAAATAACCCAGAAGCTACAAACTTTGGCGATGATGAATTCATTTGGAATAAGATTGAATTAAGCACTGAAGCAGGAACTCTTAACTTCAGTAGTCTTAAACCAGCCTATAGGCTTGTTGTTGAAGATAATGAACTAAAAGGTTATTGGGAAACTGAAGAAGAAGCTTTAGCAGGTCAATCAGTTACTCCAGCAACTCCAAATCCTGATGTTGAAGTTGATGCTACAGCAAATGCATATTTCTATTTAAATACTTCATCAGTTACTTGGTTCTCATCAGATGGAGCTAAGATTAATGTAAAAGTTAATTATACTGATGGTTCAGTAAATGATTTAAGTGGAGTAGCTGCTACATTAGAAGATGGCTTATATAAAGTTGGTTATAACAACCAAAAGACTATAGATTCAATAGAAGTATTAAGACTTGATCCACAAACTAATTTAGTATGGAATTCATTTACAATTAGTTTTACTACAGATGTAAATAAGAATATATATTATTTAAATAGTTTAACAGATCGTGCAACTGGTTCTTGGATTTCAAAAGAAACAGAAATATCTACTACTTTAACAATCTATTATTACAACGAAAATAATTGGTCAAGTGTAAATATCTATTCATGGAATGATGGCACAGAAAATAAAGCATGGCCAGGAAGTCCGATGACTCAAGTTTCAGGACATACTGGTTGGTATGAAGCTAGTATTTCTTCATCAATGGCCCTAGTAATATTTAATGATGGTCAAAATCAAACAGATAATATTCTTCTAAACCCAGAAAAAACTTATTATTTTGGTGGTGAATGGTTTAATGAATTTAAAGAACAAGATACTTCTTGGGATGGAACATTAACTATTGATTTAAGTGGTGTTTCTTGGTTTGATGATGATGGTGCCGTTGCCTATATTCACATTTGGTATACAGATGGCACAGGTACAACTTGGGAATCATTCCCTAAACTAACTAAGGGATCTAATGGCACTTGGACTTATGTTACTGATACTACAAAAACAATTGCGGGATTAATTGTAATTAGAGGAAAAGAAGATGGTAGTGAATATTGGAATAAAACACAAGATATAACATCTATTCCAATCACTCATGTAGTTGCTGTCAGTAGCATGGATAATTATTCATAAAGGAGGGGAAAACTAGTGAAAAATATTATCTTAAAATTTACAATGCTATTTTTATTAGCTTTTATGGTTATTCCAGTAGTCGCATGTAGTAAAGAGATTGTTTATTATGTAGATAAAAGAGATGATTCACCATCATCTGAGCAATCTGGAACTAAAACAACAACTGCTAAACCTACACAAACTACAGAAGAAGGAAATGGTGATGGTTCAGCATTTAACATAACTGTATGGTGTGCAGAAGAAGACCATGAAATGATTCTTAGCATGCTACAAAGTTATGAAGAAAAATATTCCAGCAACACTTATAACTGGAAAATAGAAAATCAAGGTGAAGATATCGTTAGTGCTACAGTTATTCGTGACGTTGATGCAGCAGCAGATGTATTCTCATTTGCTAATGACCAAATCGGTACACTTATGAGTGCTCAAGCACTTCTTCAGATACCTACAGCTTATCAAGCTCAAATTGAAGAACAAATAGATGTTGCCCAACAAGCAGCTAAATATAATAATGCAAATTATGCAATTCCATATTCTTATGAAAATTGCTTCTTATATTACAACAAATCAAAAATTTCTAATGTGTCTACTTTAGAAGGAATTCTTCAAGCATCAATCCCTGGAGTTGACTATAACTTAGGTATTGATATGAGCGATAGCTACTATACTACAATGTTCTTATATACTGCAGGAGTTAAAATCTTTGGTGATAATGGTAATGATCCAACAGATATTAACCTAGATAATGCTGAAGCATATAAAGCCTGTAAATATATCGCAGGATTAGCATCACAAACAAAGCTTGGTTCAATTGCTAAAGCAGACCAATTTGCAGCATTTAGAAATGGCAAGGTTGCAGCAATGATTTCTGGACCTCACATGATTTCTCAATTCAAAGATGCCTTAGGCACAAACTTTGGTGTAGCTATGCTTCCAAAGATTCGTTTCCAAGGTGAATCAAGTGATACACAACTTGTAAGCTTCTCTGGTGTTAAAATGTATGGTATATCAAATAAACCTAACCGTGACCAAAAACTTACAAATGAAGCTGTTAAGGTTGCAGCATATTTAGCAAATCAAGAAAATCAACAAATTCGTCTTGAAGAAAGAGAATTCTGTCCTACTAATTCAGATTTATTTGATGAAGCTATTAATAGTGGAATTGATACAGTTGAAGTAGTAGTAAATCAAAGTGAATATTCTAAATTAAAACCTGGTATTATCCAAATGAGTAATTATTGGGATAATATGAAAAACTTCTTATTAGGTGTTTATAAATTAACCTATGCTGAAAGTTCATGGTCAACCGAATTAAAGAAAATCGAAAGCAAACTTAAATCATAAGGAGAAGAATCATGACTCAATTTTTCCAAAACACATTCGCAAAAATCGGGCAATGGTTCAAATCTCTAGGATTATCAATATTAGCCTTCTTTAAGAACTTACCTAAAAAATTGAAAGAATTCTTCATAAAATTAGGTATAAGTATAAAAGATGGATTCTTAAATTACGTCTATATGTTCAAAGAAGGAGATATAGGCGTAAAGCTATCCTACATTATTATGGGATTTGGAGCTTTTGCCAGAAAGCAAATAGCAAAAGGTATTGCTTACTTATTAATTGAAGCATTATTCATATTTTATATGGCATTTAATGGCATTGGCGCTATTAGAGGTTTCTTCACTTTAGGTACAGATTTTGGCTACAGCATTCACGTAATTGGATCTGATGGTGCAGCTATATCTGTTTCTGGTGATAATTCGATGCAATGCTTACTATTTGGTGTAATAGCTATAATTGTAATTTTTGCCTTCATTATAATGTATATGATGAATATAAAGAGTGCCTTTGAAGCTTATGAAAATTCAGTTATAGGTAAAAAGCTACCTACATTTAAGGATGATATAAAAAATCTTTTAGATAAGAAATTTTATGTAGTCCTATTAGTAATTGCCTTAATAGGTGTAGTTGCATTTACAATCTTACCTTTAATCTTCATGATTTTAATTGCCTTTACAAACTGGGATCAAGAACATCCAGCAGAAACCGGATTTGAATGGGTAGGCTTCCAAAACTTTGGTTCACTATTTGGTTCAACCGGACTTTCAACAACATTCTTCCCTGTATTATTATGGACATTAATTTGGGCTCTTGCCGCAACCTTCTTAAATTATTTCTTAGGAGTTGCCTTAGCTCTATTAATTAACAAAAAGGATTTAAAATTCAAGAAGGTATGGCGTACATTCTTTGTACTTACTATCGCAATTCCACAATTCGTTTCTTTACTTCTTATGAGACAACTTCTTGGTGAATTTGGTCCAATTATGGAAATAATAAGAGGAATGGGCGGTAAAGGTACTAACCTATTTGAAGATACTACAGCAGCAAGAATAATTGTAATTCTTGTTAACCTTTGGGTAGGTATTCCATACTCAATGTTAATCACATCTGGTATATTAATGAATATACCTCAAGATTTATATGAATCTGCAAGAATAGATGGTGCTAGCAAGATGACTATGTTTAGAAAAATTACTCTTCCATACATTCTATTCATCACAGGTCCATATCTAATTACACAATTCATTGGTAATATAAATAACTTTAATGTCATTTATTTACTTACTGGTGGTGGCCCATTTGGTGTATCTGGTTATGCAGATGGCGCCGGTGGAACCTCACTACTTGTTACATGGCTATATACTATGACAGGTAATAGTAACTACAAGCTTGCTTCAACATTGGGTATTTTAACATTCCTAGTTTCAGCAATTGTATCTTTAATTACTTATCGTCATAGCTCAGCAACTAAGAATGAGGAGGATTTTGCATAATGAATAAGATTTTAGTCGTAAAGAAATCCTCTAGTATGAAAAGAAAAAAAGCTATCAGCAAGACTACTTCATACACAATTTTAGTAATATTATCAATTATTTGGATTCTTCCTCTTGTTTGGATGATTATTCAATCATTCGCAGGAGAAGAAGGTTCATACCAAAATGGTAGCTTATTCCCATCAAGCTTTTCATTCCATTGGTATATAGAATTATTTACAAATACTACATATCCATATTGGAGATGGTTCTTAAATACTTTAATTATTTCCCTTGTATGTTTAGTATTATCTACCTTCCTAACAATAAGTATGGCATATGTATTAAGCCGTTTTAGATTCAAGAGTCGTAAATTATTACAATCAATTGGTTTAATCTTAGGAATGTTCCCTGGCTTTATGTCTATGGCTGCGATTTATCATATATTTAAATCTATAGGCATGGCCGGTAATGTAGATTTTTGGAAGAAGCTAATCGCCTTAATTTTAGTTTATTCAGGTGGAGCAGGTCTTAATTATTACGTATCTAAAGGTTTCTTTGATACCATATCAAGATCTCTTGATGAGGCAGCTAGAATTGATGGTGCTACAAATTCAACTATCTTCTTTAAAATAATTATTCCTCTTTCAAAACCAATCATTGTCTATACAGCTTTAATGAGTTTCTTAGGTCCTTGGGGAGATTTCATTTTCTCAAGCTATATCCTAGGTACACAAACGGAAAGCTGGACAGTAGCGGTAGGCTTATATAGCTTAATAAGTGGCGCTAACGTTAATACATATTACAATATGTTTATGGCTGGTGCGGTATTCGTTGCTGTCCCTATTACAGGCTTATTCTTATTCCTACAAAAATACTTTGTCGAAGGTATTACTGGCGGCGCTGTAAAAGGATAGGTGATGTAAATGAAGAAAAAATTAAGTTTCATCTTCCTACTTTTAGCCCTGATTCTTGGTGTATTTTCAACTATCTTTATTTCTAATACATATGCTGAAGATAATGGTATAATTTATGTTCACTTCTACAATGGTGAAGGAACATATTCATATGATGAATGGGGCGGTAAAGCAAACGTTAGCTGGGGTGCTTACTACTGGGTTGATTCAGGTAAGGTAGTTGCCTCAGTATCAGATGATGAAGATTTTTCAAGAGAAGTAGATGGTGTTAAAAACGTTGGTAAATTATTTAAGATTTCTCTTAATGCAAGTGAAACAAAAGCCGTAAGTCAAGGTAAAAAACTAGGCTTAATTATGGTTCGTTCATACATTGATGAATTAGGATATTTAACTCCATATTGGAATAATAATACTGGTAAAGATTTATCAAGTGATAGATATTTAGAAGTATCATTTAATTCTAATAATGAATATAACATTTGGATTATTGCTGGCGATAAAAATAATTATACTTCACTTGATTCAGCTAAAAGTGCATTTGAAAGAATAGAATCTGCAAATTTTGATGACTTCAATAATATAATATTCCAATCTACTAAGGTTATTACATCTGAAACTAATATAACTTTATATAAGATAACAGATGCCATAAATAATCCAGATGGTGAAGTTTTAAAACAAAATCTACACGCATCTGATATTTGGAACGATGGTCTTAGAGCTAAAATTTCAAATTTAAATTTAGAATCTGGTTTCGATTGGAATGCTGATTATCAACTATATATTGAAGAAGTATCTGCATTTAGAACTAGCGTAACAAAAACTAGATTATATTTATCAGATAAATTTAATCAAGAGTGTGTTCCTGGCGATATGAACTTTGGCGCGATATATACCAAAGAAAAGACAACATTCCGTGTATGGGCGCCTATATCAACAAATGTCTTAGTTAATTTTTATAGAAATGGTAACGAACTTGATACTACCTTATATTCTTCAGCTAAAGCTATGACTAAGAAAACTAAAGGGGTATGGGAACTTGAAGTATCAGGTGACTTAAATGGCGTATATTATACCTATACAAATTATGTTTCAGGTGAAGTTAATGAAACAGTTGATATTTACGCTACAGCAGTTGGCGTAAATGGCAATAGAGCTATGGTTTGTGATTTAGATTCAACTAATCCTGATGGATGGACTCAAGATTTAGCCAAAGCTACTTCACTTAGAACCAATAATAGTGATTTAGGTGTTATTTGGGAAATTCATGTAAGAGACTTTTCTATTTCAGCAGATAGCGGCTTAACATATAAAGGTAAATATTTAGCCTTTACTGAAGAAAATACCTACGCTAAAGGCTCAGATACTATTAAAACTGGTATAAATTATTTAAAAGATTTAGGTGTAACCTACATACATTTAAACCCTGTTTATGATTTCGCTACAGTTGATGAAGAATACATCAACAACACTGATTATACTACAAAACAAAACTGGGGCTATGACCCTAAAAATTATAACGTTCCTGAAGGCTCATACGCTACTAACGCCGAAAATGGCGAAGTGAGAATTAATGAATTCAAGCAAATGGTTAAAGCCTTACACGATGCTGGAATAGGCGTAATTATGGATGTTGTATATAATCACACTTATACAGCTGATAGCTATTTTGAAAAAATGGTTCCTGGGTATTATTATCGTCAAGCCTTATCTAGTGATGATGGCACATTTGGTTATCATTCTTGGACTCTAAATGCTCTAGGCGCTTATAATTTATCAGATGGCTCAGGCTGTTCTAATGAAACTGCATCAGAGCGTGCAATGTATCGTCAATATATGATTAATTCCTTGACCTATTGGGCAAGTGAATATCATATTGATGGCTTTAGATTTGACCTAATGGCTATTCATGATGTTTATACAATGAATCAAATAAGAAACGCACTTGATGAGCTTCCTGGTGGAAGAGGTATCCTACTTTATGGAGAGCCTTGGGCGGCAGGAGCCTTAGGTCTTGATACTTCAAGTGGTAAAGTTTCAGCTTCCGCATCAAGCGATAATTTAAATCTATTAGATGAAAGAATCGCTGCCTTTAATGATCGTATGCGTGAAGGTATTAAAGGCAATAATGATGGTGGTACAGGCTACGTTCAAAATAATAATGATGAAGGCATAAGAAATAAAGTTAAAGCCGGAATTAATGGTTTATTCTTAAATTATAGTGGCGATGGTGTAGTATCAGATAAATCATCTCATACCATCACTTATACCACATCACATGATAATTACACCTTATGGGATCAATTAGTTAACACAACCATTCAAACAAAATCACCAACAATCTATAGTGAAAGAAATATCATTCTAGAGAAGAAGAATATGATGGCAGCTACCCTAGTTTTAACAAGTAAGGGTACATCATTTATACTTGCTGGTGAAGAAATAGCTAGAACTAAATATGGTAACCACAATAGCTATAACGCCCAAGATAAGATAAATGCTTTTGATTATAATAGACAAGAAGAATTTAGTGAATTATATAATTGGTATAAATCTTTAATAGAGCTTAGAACAAGGCGCTTCACTTCAATGGCTAAGGGAACAAATCAAGCCTTAGTTACTGATTTCTATGGCTGTTTAGTCTATAGATATAATAAAGAAATAACATCAGATGAATATTCAAGTGTGACTATCTTAATGAATCCAAATGATTATGAAATGGAGATTAAGACATCTGAATTAACAGGCGTTAGCGTAAGTGGTTCATGGCGTGTTATCGCCGATGAAAATGGCTTTAATTTTAATAGTACTAAAACAGTAAGCGGAAATATTACGCTTCCGGCTTATAGTACTTATATAATAGTTCAATAGATAGGGAGATAAATTATGGCAAGTTTAAAATTAAAACACATCTATAAAGTATATGATGGTGGGGTAAAAGCCGTAAACGACTTTTGTATGGACATAGAAGATAAAGAATTTATCGTCTTTGTTGGACCATCAGGCTGTGGTAAATCAACAACTCTAAGAATGATTGCAGGACTTGAAGAAATCACGGCAGGCGAATTAATGATTGGCGATGACGTAGTTAACGATGTTGAACCTAAGGATCGTAATATCGCCATGGTATTCCAAAACTACGCATTATATCCTCATATGACAGTTCGTGAAAATATGGCGTTTGCCCTTCGTATGAGAAAAGATATAACTGAAGAAGAAATTGATAAGAGAGTTCAAGAAGCGGCAGAAAGACTTGAAATAGTTCAATTCTTAGATCGTAAACCTAGAGCCTTATCTGGTGGTCAACGTCAACGTGTATCACTAGGTAGAGCTATCGTTCGTGATCCAAAAGTCTTCCTACTTGATGAGCCACTATCAAATTTGGATGCTAAATTACGTGCGCAAATGCGTACAGAAATTTCAAAATTACATAAACAACTTCAAACAACATTCATTTATGTAACTCACGATCAAGTAGAGGCTATGACCATGGGTACAAGAATTGTTGTTATGAAACTTGGTGTTGTACAACAAATAGATACACCAACAAATTTATATGACTATCCAGGCAATAAATTCGTTGCTTCATTCATTGGTACACCACAAATGAACTTCTTTGATGCTAAATTAAAGAAAGTTGATGATAAAATAGAAATTACCTTCGCTAATGAAAGAAAGATAGTGGTTCCTGCTGAAACATTTGTTAAAGCAAAGCCAGAATATCTTGATGGCGAAACTTTAGTGACAATGGGTATTAGGCCAGAAGATGTTCATGTTGAAGAAGAATTTGTAAGTTCTCATGAAGAAACAGCATTAGAATGCAATGTAGGCATCATCGAAGCCTTAGGTAGTGAATCTATTTTATATTGTGAATTAGATCCAGAAAATGATAAAGGAACTGAAAGCACAACTAGATTAGTTTTAAAAGTAGACCCAAGAAGTCATTACGAATTAGATCAAAAGATTAAGGTAGCTTTAGATTCAAAACGTATTCACTTATTTGATCATGAAACAGAAGAATCAATTATGCCACGTATTCCAAAAGAAAACCAAATTGAAGGCGTAGTTAAAGCTGGCGTAGTTGATTTAAATGGCATTAAATTTAATTTACCTGAAGCAATTAAACTAGAAGATGGTGAATATAAATTTATAGTTCCATCTGATGCCTTCTTCTTCGATAATGATGTAAATGAAGATGAATCATTTGAAGATTCAAAATATGCTGAAGCATTTGAAGAATTAAAACCTCATTTTGCATCAAAGGGCTTCAAAAATCCAGTTCATCCTTTAGCACATAATGATTTTTCATATAGCGCTCCAAAAGGCGATAAAGAATTTAAGGTTTTAACTATAGAGGAAGTAGGTAAACAAAAATTACTACGTTTAGCCTTTGGTAATAAGAGTGTATTTGCTGTAGGAAATAACGATATAGCACAGGATGCTAAAACTGTAAAAGCTGATATCGACTGGAAAAAAGTAACTGTATCTAAAGCAGATGAAGTAGTTGTAGAAAGACTTAATTTATATAATGTCTTAGACTCACAAATGATTAAAGAAAGAACAGATAAAAAGACATTTAATTTTGGTTTAGCAGTAGCTGATAAAGAATTATATACAAATGATTTTATTCAAGAAAAATTATTTAATGCTGCTGGCCGTAAAGTATTTGATATTAAATTAGAACTTGACTTCTCTCCATATGCTGTAAAATTTGCAGATAAAGGCTTTGATGGAGTTGTAACTAAGATTTTAGATTACGGCAAAGAAAAATTTGCTGAAGTTGATGTTAAAGGAAAGCTTGTTAATGTGTTATTAAGAAATGAAGATGTTAAAGTATCTTCAAACGTAAACATAAGCATTGATATTTGTACAGTTGGCATCGTTGAAGCAGATAGAGGTATTAGAGTAATCTAACAAATTTAAATTAAATAAAAATAGAAGAAACAACTTTTATAGTCTGTTTCTTCTATTTTTATCATAAGCTTTAAAAATGTGGTAAACTTTACGTAAATACCATTGATAGACCTACTCTAGGTTTTAA
>CAKZZJ010000077.1 GCA_937885165.1 uncultured Caryophanales bacterium | reverse complement strand
TGACATTCTGCCCAAACGAGCAGTTCCTTCCTATCACGGCACCCGACTGGATGTGGCAGAAATGCCAAATCTTGGTGCCTTCGCCGATGCTGACGTTGTCGTCAACATAGCTGCTTTCGTGTATGTAATAGTCATTCATTTTCTCTTGTCGTTTATTTAATCCCATCCCGACGCGAGCACGTCGGCGATATGGATCACCTTGATGGGAAGACCAGCCTTCTCGATGAAGGATTTTTGATGCATCAGGCAGGTCATATCCGTAGAAACAATATACTCGGCACCCGTATTTAAAGCGTTCTTAATCTTATGGTTAGCCATACCGACGGCTATCGGTTCGTGGTTCACTTGCAAAGAGAGGTCGGCGCCGCAGCACATGTCCGTCTGCTTCATTTCGACCAATTCCAAGCCTTTCACTTTCGAGAGAAGCTGCCTCGCTTCTTTGCCCAAACCCAATCCCCGCAAGGCACTACAGCTGTCGTGAAACGTCACCTTGTGGGGAAACTCAGCCCCGAAATCATCATAATGCAAACGATTGACCAAAAAATCGGTCAACTCAAACACATTTCCGACCATCTTCTTGAAATTCAAGTGATTGGCCGTATTAAAAAACAATTCGGGAAAACGTTTCCTGATGTAATGCACGCAAGCTGCCGAAGGTGCCACCAAGGGGTTGTCTGACGAAAAATCATTGAGGAACTTATCGCCCAATTCCTTTGCATCTTCCACAAAACCAGCGTTATAGGCAAACCTTCCGCAACATGTCTGCTCAGGATTATAGTGCACATCAACCCCAGCGCGTTCAAGCACTTTCAACGTGTTGACAGCCACACTCGGGAAAAACTGGTCGATGACACAAGGCACAAATAACTCTACAGTCATGTTCTCATATTAAAATCGGGCAAAAATAAGGAATTTTACATTTCCAAACATAATCCCGCCTGAATTTTCCGAAATTACTTACACAATTGGCAAAAACGCCACATCCGACCAAAAACCCGGATACGATTTCTCAACCACATCAGGCCTATCGAAACGGACTGGGCCGATTCGTAACGACAAGGGCGCCAACGACATAACGATGCGATGGTCATTGTAAGAAGAAAAACTAAGAAATCTTGGCACAGTTTCGAATGGATATCGTGATTTAAAACGTAAATATGCTTCTCCATCCGATAATATTTCCAAATCAGCACCTAAAAATGCTATTTCCTTAGGTAATTCATTTACTTCATAATACTGTATTAAATATGATAATAAATCATCCTTAAGTTCAGAAAACAAAGGAATTATTGTTTGATGATTACCAATGATATTACCAAGTCTTGTAATAATTATATCGATTGATATTTCATCATCATCTAGATATATACCAATATAATCTCTTGATGTTAAATCATTTATTGATATCTTCTGCCTTGAGATAGTATTATTAATATCATTAATTAAATTACGATATTCTATAGCTTTTTCATATTCAAGATTATTGCTTGCAGAAGTCATTTTATCATTTAGAAGCGATAAAATGTTTTTGGCATCACCATTTAAAAATGATGCTATATCAGATTTTATATCTGTATAATCTATTTTTTCCTTATTTATACATGGGGCAAGACATAAACCCATATGATAATATAGGCAGGCCTTATTCGGAATATTCACACATTTCCTTAATGGGTAAATCCTGTTTAATAAATCAACCGTTGCTCTTGCTGATTTAACATTAGGATATGGTCCAAAATATCTTGCTTTATTCTTTTTTCTTTTGCTTCTTGTTACAATAAGGCGGGGGTTCTCTTCATTAGTTAGGGCGATATATGGATAAGTTTTATCGTCTGTAAGTAGGATATTGTATTTAGGATCATATTCTTTTATTAAATTTATCTCTAATAAAAATGCTTCAAGCTCACTTTTGGTAATAACATAAGTAAAATCTTCTATTTCAGATACTAATAATGTTGTTTTGGCATTATGAGCACCATGAAAATAGCTTCTTACTCTATTTTTTAAATTTTTGGCCTTGCCTACATAAATAATATTATTATTTTTATCACGCATCTGATAAGAACCGGGACTATCAGGCAGAAGTTTTAGTTTTTCTTCAATAATCTTATTCATATAATCACACATAAAAAGTGTGGTTAAAAATATAACCACCAAATTTTATTTAAAAGTTATTTTTGTTTTATCTTCTAATATTTCTTCTAAAGCCTCACCGATTGGCTTTACACAAATGCTGTTTTCAGCTGATGTATAATTTTCATCTACAATGATTTTAGCTCTTTTGGCTGCGACATAAGCGAGCTTATATTTAGAGTCAATTTTTTCAAGCAGAGCATCAACTGATGGATAACGCATACCATCATATTCTCTATTAGTCATAATTCCTCCTAGTTTTTTTCTCCGATTAATTCCATATAGCTATCAATCGTTCTTGAAGTTTTCGCATGTTCCGCCCTGATTATTGCCATAATCCTATCAGCAGCATTATTAACTTCATCATTTACTACTATATAATCATATAAGTAAGCACTTCTAAATTCACGGTTGGCTTTTGCTATTCTTGCTTGAACCTCACTTGGATTTTCAGTACCTCTTCTTTTTAATCTTTCATATAATATATCTTTAGAAGGTGGGGCAATAAATATCATTACACAGTCAGGCATTTTACTTTTGACCTGCGCTGCACCCTCAACCTCTATTTCAAGGACAACTTCATTACCTTTATCTAAATTTTCATTAACCTTATCTAAAGGCGTCCCATAATAATTACCGACAAATTCGGCAGATTCTAATAATTTTCCACTATCTTGAGCGTGTAAAAATTCTTCTTTTGAAACAAAATAATAATCTTTACCTTCAACTTCACCTAATCTTTTTTCTCTTGTTGTCATAGAAACACTATAAACTAAATTGTGGTTAGGCATTGAAAACAAAGCTCTTCTGACTGTACCTTTACCAACTCCAGATGGACCTGAAATAACGACAAGTAGTCCACGATCGTTTAATTTCATATAACCCTCCTTAATAAATTACAGATTATCTAATTCATCTTCAAGTTCAAATAAATTTTCTACCATCTTATCAAATAATAAATTTATATCATCAATTAACTGATTAGCCTCAATAAATAAAATATGATTTTTTATTTTTAAAGTAAAAAATTTACTTTTCAGATTAAATTCATTTATTTTTTCACATAAATCATTATTGATTTTATCAACTTTAGATAAATTTATGCACATAGATAATACATCATCATCTATAGTCATATATGGATAAATCATAAAATTTTTATTTTTCATAACTAATTCAAAAGAAATTTTGTCATCTTCTTTTTTAAAATTAATTTCTTTTTTGTTTAAATGCTTGATTAATTTATCCAAATCAGATTTTAAAAACAATCCCATAAATCACCCTAAGTAAAACCAAATATCAGTATTATTTTATCATAGATAAAATCTAGATGAAAGAAAAAAATAAAAATAGTTTGAGAAAACTTGTAAAAATAACCATTTGAATGTATAATTTTCATAAAATTGGTGAATGTTATGATTGATGGTATATTTATTTCTAAAATCAAAAAAGAACTAGATGTTTTAAAAGGCGGAAGAATAAATAAAATATATTCTTCTTTAGAAACTGAATATGTTTTAAGTATAAAAAAAGAAAAAAATAATTATAAATTATTGATTTCACTTTCTTCAAGCTATAGCAGAATTCATCTTACTTATAAAGATTTAGAAGAATCCCAAAATAAAATTTTTTTAACTATCCTAAAGAAAAATATTGAAGGCTATTTTATAAAAGATATCAATACTTATTCTTCTGATAGAGTTATCTATCTTACACTTGAGGGTGCCACTGAATTTGAAGGAAAAAAGACCAAATACCTTTATGCAGAAATTATGGGTAGATACTCAAATATGATATTAACAAAAGAAGATAATACTATAATTGAGTCACTTCATCATGATGGTATAGGTGAATATAACAGAATAATAATGCCTAACTCAAAATATGAATTCCCTATATCAAATAAAATTAATCCCATCAATTTATCATATGAAGAAATAAATGATATTTTCACATCCAAAGAAATTGATTCACCTAAAAAATTGACAAATATTTTTAATGGTATTTCAATGTTATTAGCTGAAAACATCTTTTTAGCCAATAATCCTTCTAGATATTTTTATGAAACATTAAATAAAGATATAAACCCTTCTACTTTTAAATATAAAGATAAAACTGAATTTTATTTTGATAATCTAAATTATGAAATAATTGATAGATATGAATCTTTATCTTTAATGCTAGATGAATATTATTATCAGATGGATTTAAAATCAAAGATAAACAAAAGAACAGATAATTTAGAATCATTTATAAAAAAACAGATAAAAAAACATGAATCAAAATTAATTAAACTAAATGAAGAACTAATAGATGCAAGTTCAAAAGATTTATATAAATTATATGGTGAATTATTACTTACATATCCTAATTTAAAAGAAAAGAAAAAAGAAGTAAATGTCTTAAATTATTATAATAATTTAGAAATAAATATCCCTCTTGATGAAAAATATAATATTATAGAAAATTCCAATAGATATTATAAAAAATATCAGAAAATGAAAGCATCAATATCTCATATAAATGATCAAATTGATGTGTCAAATGCTGAACTAGATTATTTTAATTTGCTATTATCTCAGCTTAAATGTGCTTC
>CAKZZJ010000076.1 GCA_937885165.1 uncultured Caryophanales bacterium | reverse complement strand
GACTGGAGTTCAGACGTGTGCTCTTCCGATCTGGTCGTTATACCTAAAGCTTTATCATCTTCAGTTATAATAGATTTGACATCATAATTTAAATGTATCTTACCACCTAGGCTTATAAAATTATCAGTCATTCTTTTTACCATATGATATGCACCACCTATAGGCACACCTAAATTATCCATTGAGAAATTTGCATATTCATACATAAAAAATAGAAGATTATTATAGCCATTTTGGACATTTTTTATTGCGAAAGCTATCGCATCACTTTTGAATTTTTTTGCATATTTTTCTCTTGAAATTAATCCTCTGCTTATTAAATAAGGTGATGATTTTAATACTTTAGTTACCATTCCTAAATTTTCCATAAAGCTTACATTATCTTTTTCAGAAAAATCCAGTACTGTTTCCATAAATCTTATGCTTCTAAAGAATTTATTAATTTCTTTTTCATCTTTAGGTGATATTTTAATCCATTCTTCTTTTGTTTTATCAAGATCACTATAAAAAGATACATCTACACCTTTGTAATGAAATGTACCTAAAGTTTTTGGTATATAAATATCTGTATCATCATTTAGGGCTCCGTTAGCACGCCACATTCTATTTAATGATGTATCATTTTTTATGCCTAAAAGCCAGTGAATGCAGGCATCTATATAATAACCATTTACTACATATCCGCTACATAATCCGCCAGCTTCATTATTCTTTTCATATATTTCTACATCGAATCCTTCAGCCTGCAAATTTGATGCGATAGTAAGGCCTGATATTCCAGCACCTATTACAATTACTTTCTTTCCCATAATTTATCCTTTAAATAATATAGCTATATTTGATGAAATTTTTTTACATTTGATATATTATATCACGAAATATCAAAATATGTTATCATAAGTTTTATAGCAAAATTCAAAATAAAAGGGTTGTAAATATATTACAACCCAAAATTTAAAAGATAATTAAATTATTTAATTAATTGTTTTAGCCATCTTTTTTCTTTTAAAGAAATTTTACCATCAACGGCACATACAATTAAGCATAGAGTTACGATATCATCCTTTAATTCATCTGATATTTCACCAAATAGATCAACTACTGCATCCACAAAATCTTTATAATCTTTTGTGTCTCTCTTGAAATATTTTACTAGTTTGTTTAGATCTTTTTTAGTAACATCATAACCTAATGCTAAATCAACCATTGGTTTCACTAATACAAACTCTTCATCTGAAATTTTACCATCGCTTAAGATGGCACCTAAAATTAGACCATTATAGACAGTTATTGCATCTAAACCATCCAATTCTAGCCCCTTTAATCCTTGTAGTACATCAGCACTTTTCTTAATAGCTATTGCGCTATATTCTACAGGATCCAAATTTTCAAAAACCTTACATGTAAGATCAAATTCAAACATTTCTTCTCCTCCTTATTTGTTTTTTTATTTGAAATTTGTTAATTTTCATATCCAATTATACACTATTTTAAGATAAATTGCTATTTTAAATATATATTATTTCTTCCTCACTTTTTTTATTTATTCTTAATAATAAAGAAATAATTATTATAACAAGAGGTATAACTAACGTAATATTAGGATAATAAGATATCAATAAATCGCCATTTACTTTACCCCATAAATAATAATAGAATGCATAACATATTCCTGCACTTAAGGCAAAACTTAATATTAGTATTGAATACTGAAGTGCAGTTCTTCTGCCTTTTATTTTATCCTCGCCGAATATTCCTTCGTAAAGATTCACACTTAATCTTGATAAATTAGCTGTCATAGTTGTAGGTGCGTAATTTGAAGAACCAAAAGTAGAAAAACTTTTGAACAATATTCCTCCACCTATTGCGAATAATGAATTGGAAATAATATTTGGCCATGCAGATTCATCAGCATCATGAATAGTTGCTTCATGAATTGTAGGTATAGCCATTACAATCATAAGGATAATAATGATTATAGATAATTCTATAATTTG
>CAKZZJ010000075.1 GCA_937885165.1 uncultured Caryophanales bacterium | reverse complement strand
GCCATTAGTTTGAATTTGTTTTCAATCAAATCATCGATTGTTCCTATAGTGTTAATTAATTAGAAATATTTTGATAACAAATTTTGCTTAACTTGCTTTAATTTATTATTCTTTTTCTTATACTTGAATATTAAATTATAAAGCTTAGCAAGTTTTTGATTTGTTGTTATAGTTTCATTGTTTAAAGGAATTGAAATTACTTCAAGCATTCCTTTAGTAATAAACTTTATAACTGAACCTTGAGAATTAATGACTAAATCATTTATTCCAAACTCACATGCCTTTTGAAATAAATAGAAGTATTGTGTTGGTGATAAAACATATGTTCTTTGATAAGCATTAAATTTACCTTCATAGTATTTACAAGATATCTCGCCATTGCCTGCAATAATTATAGCTTTACAATCAAATGCATAATCATCAATTCGAAGTTCATCCTTACCACAGGTGAAGAATGGATATTTACCATTAATACTTGATGCTTCAGCATTTAATTTACCAGTTTTAATTTCACAATAATCGCCTAACATAGCGAAAGACGTGTTAGCTGTGTTTATTAGATAATTTTGATAAATTAAGTCTGAAAACACATGTAATCTGTCTATAATTTTATTGTTAAATTCAATCAAATCATCGATTGTTCCTATAGTGTTAATTATAAAAATATAAAAATGAAAAATACAGTGACATTTACAGTGACATTTACAGTGACATATGTTATAATATAATAAAGATAAGTAATTCAAAAAGAGGACCATATATGAACTTAGGAATTGAAACTGAAGTATTGGAATTTAAAAAAACAACTAGTGAGCTTAAAGATTCAATGGATGATATATGCGCAATGCTTAATAAACATGGATATGGAACATTATATTTTGGAGTAAAGCCTAACGGGGATGTTTGTGGACAAACTGTAAGCTCAAGTTCTTTGGATGATGTTGCAAGATATATTAAAGATGCTATTGAACCTATGATTTATCCTCAAATAGATAAAATTAATTTAGATGGATATGATGTTATAAAAGTCACATTTAAAGGTAGTGAAAGACCATATTCGTCATATGGTAGATATTTTAAAAGAGTGCATGATAGAGCAGAAAAAATCACTTCTGAAGAATTAAAACACATAATGCTCGATAATGATTTTACTTCAATATGGGAAAATAGCTTAACACCATATGGAATAGAATCTATCGATTCAAACTCTCTAAAAAACTTCTATAATAAAGCAGTTAATTGTGGAAGGTTAGCACCTTTAGAAGAGTATGATGAAGAACATCTATTAACTATATTAGGGCTGTACAAAAATGGTAAACTAAATAATGCAGGATATTATTTATTTGCTTCAACTGAACCAACAGTTTTAAAAATGGCAACATATGCTACTGATGCAAAATTAAGTTTTACAGATATAGATAGAGTACGTGGAAATATTTATAATTTAATTGATGTTGGCACTCAATATATAAGCAATCATATGAATTGGAGAGTGGAATTTGATGGTAAAAGCACAGCTAGAATTGAAATACCAGAGGTTCCTATTGAAGCTATTCGTGAAGCAATTGTTAATGCGTTTGCGCACGCAAATTATAGATCATTCACCGAACATGAAATAACAATTACTCCCACTCAAATCGAGATATATAATCCAGGAGGATTTCCGGTAGATTATAAACCGGAAGATTTCGAAATAAAAAAATTAGGATCTATGCCAAGGAATAAAAAAATATTGGATTCACTATATAGATCTAAAAATGTTGAAATTCAAGGAAGTGGACTTAGAAAGATATTTAGTCTATGTAAAAAAACTGAAACTGAATATGAATATGTTTTAAATGATTTTGGATTTAGGTTTATATTCCATAGAAAAAATACTGTTCAACATGTCACTGAAAATGTCACTGAAAATGTCACTGTAAAATTAATTGATACGGATTATGAAGTGTTAAAAGTACTTAAATTAAATCCTGAAAGTACAAGAGAAGTATTGGCAACTAAAATCGGCAAGACAGTGAGAACGATTCAAAGATCTTTGGATAGATTGACAAGTGCAGGCAAGATAATAAGGATAGGTAGTGACAAAACTGGCTACTGGGAAGTTATAGACTAAGGTGGTGATTTTATGGTATATGAAAATGTAATTGAAGAAACTATAATATCTTTACTCAAAAATAAAGGATATGAATTAATAGATGAAAATGATAATTGGATACTAAATAGAAATCTTGATGAATTCATTAATGAAGAATTGCTAAGAGAATGCCTAATTAAAATTAATAAAATAAGTAATAATAATGTAATCCAAGATGCTATTAATACAGTAAAAAGACTAGAAAATCCATCATTATTTGAAAGAAATTTTGCTTTTCATAAGATATTAATTGATGGTATTACTATTGAATCAAAAGATTTTCAAGTAAACCCACTTATTAGATTTATAGATTTTATTAATCCTGAAAATAATGTATTCCAGGTTTGCCATCAAGTAAAGTTTAGAGAAGGAAAAAATATAAGAATTCCTGACGTAATTGTATATATAAACGGACTACCTTTAATCGTAATGGAATTAAAGTCATTTGATGAAGATGCTACTAATGCAACACTTGAACACGCCTACGCTCAACTAGGTTCTAATTCAGAACATGATGGATATAGGTATGATATTCCTAATTTGTTTAACTACAATTCATTTTTAGTTATATCTGATGGTGTTTGTACTAAAGTTGGTACATTGACTTCTAAAATAGATAGATATAACGAATGGAAAAGTGTAGATGGCGAAAAAGGATATGATGATACTTGTGTGACCAAGTTAAATATTTTAATTGATGGTTTGTTTGATAAAAAACGTCTAATTGATGTTATTAAAAACAATATTTTCTTTATTATTGATAAAAATGAAAAACCAATTAAAATTATGGCTCAATATCATCAATATTTTGGAGTTAATAAAGCTTTAGATTCTATTATTAAAACAGTAAAACCTAATGGAAACGGTAAAGCTGGTATTATCTGGCACACCCAAGGTAGCGGCAAATCATTTTCAATGGTAATGCTTGCACATAGATTGTTAATTGAGAAATGTCTTAATGTACCTACTATCGTATTATTAACCGATAGAATCGACCTAGATGATCAGTTATATAAAACATTTTTTAGTGCTAAAAACTATTTAAAATGCGAACCTGTTATTGCTACATCAAGAGAAGATTTAGTTAAAAAATTATCTAATATTAAGCAAGGTGGTATTATTTTAACTACTGTTGGTAAATTTGATAAAGAAAATCTGCCAAAGAATGAAAGAAATAATATTATTGTGATGACTGATGAAGCTCATAGAGGCCACTATGGTATTTATGAAACAGTTCATTATGAGAAAAATTCTGAAACTGATGAAATGGAAGCAGTATTTAAATATGGTGTTGAAAAATACATTAGAGATGCACTTCCTAATGCTACATTTATTGGATTCACTGGTACACCAGTATCCACTAAAGATAAACAAACAACAGATATTTTTGGTGACATTATTGATGTTTATGATATGACTCAATCAGTAATAGATGGATCAACAGTTAAATTATATTATGAATCAAGGCTTGCAAAAGTATGGACAAACGATGAGATATTAAAACAAATTGATGAATATTATAATGACTTAGAAAATACTGAAAGAGCAGATAAGAATTCAATTGAACGTTCTAAAGCAGAAATGTCTAAGATTAAAGTCATTTTAGAAGATGACGATATGATTAAGCTATTTGCAACTGATATTTTAGAACATTATGAAGAAAGAAAAGGATTCTTAAATGGCAAAGCGATGATTGTTTGTCAAACAAGAGTAGCTGCTGCAAAGTTTTACAACGAAATCATTAAGCAAAAGCCTGAATATAAGGATATTACTATTTTAGTTGTTACAGAATCTAATAAAGATACAGAAGAACAAAGAAAATTATTTGGTAACAGTGATTTTAGAAAAGAATTAGGTGACGAATTTAAGAAAGATATATCTAAATACAAAATTGCTATCGTTTGTGATATGTGGCTTACAGGCTTTGATGTTCCTGATCTTGATGTAATGTATTTCATTAAGAGATTAAAATCATATAATCTAATGCAAGCAATTGCTCGTGTAAATCGTGTTTATCCAGGTAAATTCTATGGTTTAATTGTTGATTACATTGGCTTAAATAAAGCCTTAGATTCAGCATTAACTGAATATACTGATAGAGATAGAGAAACTAATGTTCAAGATATTAAAAAAGAGATTTATAACATTCTAAAAGAAAAACTAAGTATTCTAAATGAATGGTTTTATAAAATTGAAAAAGCCAAGTTCTATAGTAAGGATGCTTTGACTAGATTTACTGCAATACAAGAAGGTGCACAATTTATCCTATCCGATAAAAAGAAAAGAGAAGAACCATTTATTAATGATTTATCTCTTGCTATTAAACAAGCATTTGTTGTATGTGGTGGTATTGTAACTCCTGATGAAAAAGATGATGTAATGTATTATTTAGCTATTAGAAGTTACATTTTAAAACTTCGTAATAAACCAGGAGTTGTATCTACTAAAGAAATGAATGAATACGTTTCTAACTTACTTGCTGATGCAATTAAAGGCGACGAAGTTAAAGTATTAACAACTGATAAAGATTCTTCAATTAACGTAATTGATTTATTATCTAAAGAAAAAATAGAAGAATTAAGAAAGAAAAATCCACCTCATGTATTTGTTGAAATAGTTAAGAAATTACTTGAAAGAGCTATTGCTGAATCAAGAAAGAACAATTATTTCAAATCGCAAGAATATTCTAAACGTTTAAGAAAGATTCTTGAAAGATACAACGACAGAGATGCTAATTTTGCTCCTGAAGCAACTATTGTTGATTTGGTTGGTTTTGCTAGTGAAATGGTAGCAGATGAAAAGGAAGCGAATAAATTAGGTATATTTGGTAGAGAAAGAGCATTCTATGATGCATTAGTTAGAGATAAATCAGCGCATGAATTATTAAGTGATGAAACTTTAAAGCTAATTGCTAGAGAATTAAAAGAAGTTGTGGAAGAGTACGCATCAACTGATTGGTCTAATAAAGAAGCAACAAGAGCTAAAATGCGTATTAAAATTAAGGAATGCTTGAAGAAATATAATTATCCACCAGAATATACTAAATCAGCTGTTGATGATGTCATTAAACAAGCAGAATACATAATGAATGATGATTAGTATCAAAAAGGTAGTAATACTTATAATTGGCTTCATTATGCTGTTTTCACTTTCAGCATGTGACTCTAATTCAAACACCACAACAACACCTGATGATACTCCATTAATAACTATTCCATCAGAAGATACAACAACAACTGATGATTCAAAGGAAGATGAATATATGAATAAAACTATAGAACTTAAGATAGATAATCAAATAGTAGATGTTTATTGGGCTGATAATGATTCAGTGAAAGCCTTAAAAGAACTAGCTAAAGATGGATTAACTATTAATATGAGCGAATATGGTGGATTTGAACAGACAGGTCTAATTGGTAAAACTATTGCATCAAATGATTTAAGAATTGATGTAGTGCCAGGTGATATTGTTTTATATAACTCAAATCAAATATCAATATTCTATAATAATTCTAGTTGGTCATATACAAAATTAGGTCATATAAATTTATCTAAAAATGAATTAAAGGATATGCTTGATACTGATTCAGTTGTTGTTACATTTACATTAAAATAAAGACTGTTAATATTATAATTACAAGTGGTGGTAATGGAGGAATCCTTTCCATCACTTTTTTAATATTTTAAGGAGGTGGTCATTATGATTGTGTTATTGATGCTTGAATAGATGTTTCAAGCAGTGTTACTTTTCCAAAACTATAAAAGGAGGATTAAATAAAAATGCTAGGAAAAGAACAATTTATGAAGCTCCAAGAATTAAAGGAGCTAGGTATATCAAAACTCAAGGTATCTGAAAGATTAGGTTTATCTTATAAAACAGTTTGTAATTGGTGGGATAAAGATATAGATTTCTTTGAATCATTTCAAAAAGAACATGAATTCATATTGGATAATTACCGCCAATATATTATCGAAATATTAAAAGTATGTCCTCAAATAAACAATACTGTTTTATATAGAAGAATTAAGGATGACTTTAGTGATTTTGATGTACCAGAAACTACCTTTTTTAGATATGTTAAAAAGGTAAGGGAACAAACAGGTTTAATTAAACCACCAAGGAAATTCATTGTAAGAGAAGAAACTGAGCCTGGATATGAGGGACAAGTTGATTTTGGTCAGTATGTAATGAAGACATCTTATAAAAAGAATGTAAGATTATATTTCTTCTGCATAACTTTATCTTACTCAAGAATGAAATATGCATATTTTAGTGTCGATCCATTTGATGCTAAAAAAGTAATTGAAGCTCACATTGAAGCTTTCCGTTATTTTGGTGGAAGACCTCAGATGATTATGTATGACCAAGATAAAACAATGGTTGTATCTGAAAACTTAGGTGAAGTTATATTCGTTAAAGAATTTGAAGAATTTATAAAAGAAACTGGATTTTCAATTTATCTATGTAAGGGATATGATCCATCCACTAAAGGAAAAATAGAAAAGACAGTTGATTTTGTTAAACGTCAATTCTTAGATGGAAGAATATATTATGGGTTAGACAGATTAAATTGTGAATTTATCGAATGGCTTGATAGAGATGGCAATGGAATGATAAATGCTACTACTAAAAAGGTTCCAAGAATCATGTTTAAAAAAGAATATCCTAAACTTCAAAAATATTATGAAAAGAAAAATGATGAAATAGTGGTTCATACAGTTTATAAGGACTGCATTGAATATAGGGATAATCTATATAAACTTCCAAAAGCCTTAATAAATGATAACGATAGAGTTCGTATTGAAAAATATGATGATGAATTATTGTTCTATCATGCTCTAACTTCCGAACTCTTATGTAGGCATAAACTAGTATCTGGCACTGGTAATATTGTCACATTAAAAGATGAAAGAGTAGAAGAATTCACAGTTGAAGAAATACTACTTAAAGATTTCTCTTATAGCGAAGACGCAACTAAGTTTTTAAAAATGCTAAGAGAACAAAAACCAAGATATGTCTTTCCTCAATGTAGAAAGCTTACATCAATTAGAAAATATTATTCAGATAAAGTTTTAATTGAAGGAATGAAATATTGTGTTGATAAGGATGTATGTACGGTTTTCGAATTATGCAGCTGGCTAATGTATAAGATGGGTGAGGATATTGCTAAAAAATATGTTCCAACCCATACGATAAGACATTATAGAGATAGAGCTGAAGAAATTAGAAAGGAGATGCTAAATAGTGGCAGATAGTAAAGATATACAAGCTTTAGCTAGAATATTAAATCTTCAAAATATCGCAAATGGTGAAATCAATTTAGAAAATGAAAAACTATCTAATAAGGATTACCTATATAACATACTACTTGAAGAAGTTAATATTAGAAACGCTAATAAGCTTAAAGGAATAAAAAAAGATGCCAAAATTCCTTCTAAAGTATTTGATTACACAAGAATTACTGAAGGATTAAAATGGCAGCTTGAAAAGATTAAAAGAATTGATTTTTCATCGATTAAACAAAATATATTTATTGTAGGTGATTGCTCAACAGGCAAAACCTCACTTGCATCAGAACTTGGAAATGATGCTTTAGAGAAAGGGGCTAAGGTCATCTACATTACATATGATAATTTAGTTATTGAATCAAGACTAAAGAAGAAACAATGGAATAAGATACTTGAATGTGACATGTTGATACTTGATGATGTATTTTATTTGCCGCCCGATGAAAATGAACTTATTGAAATGTATAAAGTACTTATGTTCTTACAAGAGACAAGAAGCATAATCCTAATTACAAATAGACCATTATCATCATGGAAGGATATGAAAGTAGATACACATCTAGTTGAAACATTAGAAAAAAGACTGATGCAGGATGCACAAATAATAAGTTTAGCTTAAAGCAGTAATAAATCCATCAGTTACCATAAGCGGGAATCATCTTGTGCTAAGTGATGAACTTATTACCCGTTTGGATCAAGTAAATGTAGCGATACGAGCTGATAGCGAGCTTTTCCAAAATTTACCAATAAATTGGCAAAAATTGGGAAGAAAAACATAAATTGGGGTAGGGGGAGTCAAATCTCTAGCCCTAAATGATACCCACCGAGCGTGGGGTTTCGTGCGAATTTTTTTGAGTTCAAACGGTTATTTCTTAGATGGAATGACTCCAGGAGGAATAGCTCAAAGCCTAATGGAAGAAGGTGTACCTACTCCAGGCGGAAAGACAAAATGGATATATTCAACCATTACCTCAATTCTTCAAAACGAAAAATATAAAGGTGATGCCTTGCTTCAAAAGAGATTCACAGTAAACTTCCTAGAACATAAAATGAAGAAGAATGAAGGTGAAGTTAACCAATATTACGTAAAGAAAGGACATCCTGCAATCATTGAACCAGTCATCTGGGATAGAGTACAACTTGAAATAAAAAGAAGAGAAGGAAATAAGCGTGTTTATAGTGCAAAGGATGCCTTCTCATCAAAGTTAGTATGCGCCGATTGTGGTTCTTATTTTGGTAAAAAGGTATGGCACTCAAACGATCCATACAGAAAAGTCATCTGGAGATGCAATCATAAGTATGATGGAGAAAAGAAGTGCAACACTCCAACACTTGAAGAAGATACAATTAAAAATGCCTTCTTGCTAGCATATAACAACCTTTGTGTTGATAAGGACATCATTATTGAAACCACAAAAGAGCTAGTTGATTCATTATGTGATTTTGAAGAGCTAGACCAAAGGATAATTAAGGAATCAGAAGATTTGGATATCATTGCCGATAAGGTTCACAAAATGGTTATGGAAAATGCTAATACTGCCCAGGACCAAGAAGAATACCAAAAGCGATATGATTACCTTTCTGGTAAATATAATGAAGGCAAAGACGAATTAAATGCCCTTCAGGAAGAAAGAGCCAGAAGAGCAACACAAAAAGAAATATTGGAATTAAAGATAAATGAACTAGAAGATGCTGATGTTTTAGAAGAATGGAATGAATCCCTATTCAAGATGAGCGTTGACGAGATACTTGTTTCTAAAGATGAGTTAACCTTTAAATTCTATATTGGTGAAGAAATTAAAATTAAATTGTAGTTTATTAACCACTGAAGTACCATATCACTTTGGTGGTTTTTTCTTGCAATATGAAAAGAGGCCTAATACAGTGCATTTTATGGCACTTTGTGATATAATAATGGTAAATGTAAACTTTGAACTGACATAATTCCAGGCCTGGCTTGGTAGATTTAATGTACGGAAATACTTTACAATGGTATCAGAATGGAGGTGAGCGTATGGAACTATCAGAAAAAATTAGAATAATTAGAAAGGCAAGAGGTTTTTCACAAGAAGGATTAGGTCTTAATTTATCTAAAGTAAATAAAAATGGGATTAGTCGTCAAACTGTTTCAGATTGGGAAAACGGCAATACTGAACCTAAATTAGATAATATTAGAGATCTTGCTAAAGTGCTCGATGTTTCGTTTGATGCATTATTAGATGATAACATTGATTTAAACGATAAGAACGTTTTAAATAGCGTATTAAAACATTTAAGTAGTGAAACAAAAGAAAAAGTTAATAATTCATTTAGATATAGAATCTATGAATACACAGTAACTAAAAAAGATTACATAAAACTTATTGCTTATTTTTCTATTTTGCTAATTTCGTTGATTATATTAGTTGTTGGCCTATCAATGCTTGATAAAGTAGAATATGCTGGATGGTTAGCCTATGGCGGCGGTTTAGTATTTTTTATGCTTTTATGCATGCTTTCTCTTCCAATATATAATATTAAGAAGATAAAAAAAGGTGGGAGATATTCATCGTTTGGAACTTTAAGCCAGACTCACTTTGTAATTATCGGTTGGTCAGATAATCAATTTGATAGAACAATTTATGTGCCTGTTTCAGCAATTGAAAAAATGGAATTAGGAAAAAACGCCAAAAAGAGACATGGTACAGTTCTTGTTTATTTGAAAGATAGAGCTAAACCTATAGAAACTTCAGATATTATTAATCCAGAAAAACTAATATATGTTTTTGAAAATCTAGATTCATACGTCGCTAATCCTAAAAATGAAAAGGAGTAGTTTTATATGAGTTATTTGTATATTAATTCAATAATGAAAAATCCGTCATTATGTGATGGAATAGGCTATAGAACAGTCTTATTCCTTCAGGGATGTAACTTACATTGCAAAGGCTGTCAAAATAAAAGCACTTGGGATATAACTAAGGGAATCAAAATTGAGGTAAAAGAATTAGCTAATCAATTGAGGAATAAGTGCTTTAATAAAGAACTAACAATCACTGGTGGTGAACCTCTGATGCAAGCAGATGCATTAAAAGATTTACTTGAAGAATTGAAAGATTTTGATTTGTGCCTTTATACTGGTCATCTACTTAATGAAGTTCCTCAAGACATATTAAACTATTTAAAATATATTAAGGTAGGACCATTTGTTCAAGAACTTAAAACAACAACAAAGCCATTTGTTGGATCAAAGAATCAAGAGTTTATCGAGGTGAAGAACTATGCAAAAACAAAATAAAAACGATAATGCTGCTAATAGAAAAAGTTATGTCGGTAAAGTGTACAACATAGGTGAAAAAAAGATAAAAAATGATATTCTAGATGGTCTTAATCCAGAATGGAAAAATAAATATGTAGAGGAATTTACTAAAAGCCTTATATTATTCTATGATAAAAGACAAACAGATATTTCAAAACCTATAATTAAATTAATGTCTGATCAATTCAAAACTCCTTCATTTTTAAGTCGTGTTTCCAGATAGTTCACATTCCTTGCTATATAAGAATAGCATAAAACATTTACAAGATGCTTTTTAATTCGTGCGAATGTATTTTCATTACTTATTGGCGAAGAAAAAATGAATTCCAATGCAATCC
>CAKZZJ010000074.1 GCA_937885165.1 uncultured Caryophanales bacterium | reverse complement strand
TTTGTTCTTGAAGTGTTTAATTATGATATAGATGAGGCTATAAATAAAGTTAAAGAAGAAAAAGGAATCGATATAAATAATATAATTGCTTTTGTCAATGGCGATACAGATACTTTATCATTAGATTTAAGCAAAGCATCATCTGATGTAGATATAGCAAGTATTTTATCTAGTTTGAGCATTGGATTAACAAAATATAATTTATCAGTTATATATAATGATATTAATGCTAATATAGCATTTAGTGATTGTATGGTTGATAATGCTAATGTATCCTATAAAGAAGACTTAAATGTTTCCGCATCGATTAAAGAAAGTCCTTATGAATTTGAAATCGATAATAAGAGTGATTATTTGGATGCATATGAATTAATAATCTATGGCAAAAAATTATATGATTATGTATTGACTAAGCAACTTGATTTAACCGCATTAGTAACTCTATACGATAACCAGGTTATTAATGGAGAGTTACAACTTGATTTCACTGATAAATTGATGTTAAGTGCTATAATTTCAAGTCAAGATATGGACAATATGGATATTAAGGCTTATATTCAAAATAGTATGCTTTATGTCGATTATAATGGATTATGTATAAAGATGGATAACAATAATTTTAAAGAATTAATTTATATTGTCTTAGAATTTGTTGGTATTAATCCATCATCAATTCCATTTATGGATGACGTATCACTTGATGTTGATGTTTCTCAGTTCCAGGTTGAAAAAGAAGCAATGACTGTTGATGAAATTGTAAATATAATTAAATATTTTAAAGGATTAGAGCAAATTGGTGATGATATTATTATTACACTTGATGGCAATAGAATTTATGATGATTCTAGTGCTGGTGATATGGTAATTGTTTTATCAACTGATGGTAATAAAGTAACAACTATAAGTGTAAACAATGTTCATTTCTCAACAACTGATTTTTCTAACCCAGCAAATATGGTTATTAGTTTCAATGAATGGGATAGTTTTAATTCTGTTGATGATTCAAAGAATTATATTGATATTTCTGGCTCAAATGAACTTGTAAAAGCTTTCTTTAATATGTCAAATGAAGAATATTTCCATATTAATGCAAACTTAAAAGTAATTGGAGAATTAGCAGGAATTAATATAACTAAGACTGTAGGGCTTGATGTAAACATTAAAGTTGTTGATAAGCTTAAAGTAGAGGTGTATGGTTCATTAGGTGAGATACCTGCAATAGTTGGTGTCAATAATGATGTACCTTATGAATTTGGTGATACTGAAAGTGGTTCAGATAGGTATTTCTATTTTTATTACAAAGATGGCAAGGTCTATATGTATAGAAGTGAATATGTAGATATCATGTTTGGTGCAAGCAAGAGAAGTTATGAAAAGTGTGTTATGGTATCACTTGAAACCTTACTTGCAGATCCAATGTCATTCTTGCAGTATGCTGTCGGATTTACTGATACTATAATGGATGCAATAAATGAATCTATGAGTAAAACTGAAAATAGAACTTCTCCAATGGATTATAGTAAGATAATTAGATCGTTTACTGTTACTAATAATGGAATGTCTTATAATATAGTATTAGATATGGCTGAAATCACAGCAAATAGTGATTTAGATTCCTTAAGCTTGACAATTAATTTAGGCCAATATGAAGATGGTAAGAATTATATTTCAAGTGCAGCTATGAGTGTTTATATGCCACTAGCAAGCGTATTTAAGTTAACATTATCAACTGATGATATGAGATTAGTTGATTTTGGTTCTAGCATCGATATGAGTACCCTTTATAATTATGTAAATAATTACTCATATGAAGAGGGCGAGTACTGGCAAGCATCAAAGAGCAAATGGGTTAAAGCAAGTGAAATCACTTATACAATGAAGTTTGTAACTAATTCATCTCAATCTGTATCTAATATAACAGGTAAACCAGGCTCTTCAATAACGTTACCAGTATTAAATGGTTATGTTGTAGATGACGGAGAAACCAAAGTAACTTATACATTTGATAAATGGTATACTACTGAGAAATTTAAATCAGGAACCGAATATACCGAAAGTGTGATGGCAAGCAGCGATTTGACCCTTTATGCAAAATGGAATACATTGACTGAATATTATAGAACAATTAGTTTTGAAACAAATTCATACTATGCTGTAGATAATATTAAAAAGCTCGAGGGTGAGTATGTATCTTTGTATATTTTAGATCAAAAAGTAATTAATGAAGGTAAAGTAACAACTTATTATGATTTCTCAGGATGGGTTGATGAAAATGGTAATCTTTGTGAAATAAATGCTATGCCAACATATGATTTAACATTATATGCTAACTGGATTTTCGAAAAAGAAGAAATAACATCTGATTTAATTATTTATGATTTAGATCAAATTATTTATAGTAATCATATTAAAGAAGGATCTTTAATTGATTTAACAGATGTAAACTATATTTATGATACAACTAAATTCTATTTAGAATCTGATTTTATAACTGAATATAATTTAGGCAGCATGCCAAGTGAAGATTTGACATTATATATAAGAAATAAATATACTGTTAATATCATCTCAGAATATGGAACTATTACAAACAAAACTTATTCATTATATTATGGTGAAAGTTTTGATGTTCCTAATCAAACATCATATGTTGTTGATAATGGTGATACGAGAGTTACATATACCTTTAGTGGTTATTCATCAGATTTAACAACCACACCTCATAATGATTTAACTATTACAGCAAACTGGAGTGTAGATACCAAACATTATTATACGATTTCTTATGACTTAAGGTGGTATATTGTTTACGGAACTGTAGTGGGTTCTGCATGGAAGACTGCACCTTCCGCAATTAAATCAGAAAAATTCCTTGAAGGTACAGTAATTGATCTTACCCAGTCAAAATATAGAGTTAGTGGTGTTGCATATACTACGGCAGTCCACACTAGTTGGGCAACAACTAAAACCTATACAGCTACATCATGGGGAACTTCTTCATGGGATAATTATACAAAAGAAGGCAAAGGCTTTACATCATATACTGTTACAGGTAATGCAACTTTATATGCATGCTGGGCATCATAATTTATTTTAAAATTTATGTAAAATGATACTCGTTATCGGTTTTAAGGCCTTTAATGTGACTCTAAATTATACGTACTATTTACTATAAATTTTGAGTACTGCTTAAATAAAACATAAAAAATAAAAGTCCACCTCACAGTGACATAAAAATGTGAGGTGTTTTTTTTATATAAAAAATGTTATAATTAAGAGAAGGCTTTCATAAAATATGGAAAAGGAGGACTTTATGAAAAAAATCACAAAATTATTCCTTTTTGTAGGTTTATTAGTTTTATCTCTTACTTTCGCATCTTGTACGAAAAAAAATAATCCTACGACAACAGATGTTCCAAAGTCTACAACAAATAATCCAACTTCAACTCCTATTGTAACGACTACACCAGGAACTTCTACAACTACTCCTGTGACAACTTCAACTCCTATTGTAACAACTACGCCAGGAACTACTACACCTACTCCTGCGACAACTTCAACATTGCCAGAAGTGGAGTATGTGACTATTATTTTCGATTCAAAGGGCGGAAGTAGCGTTGAAGATGAAAGAATTGAAAAAGGAAGTAGGGCTTCAAAGCCAACAGATCCAATTAAGGAAGGATATGTATTTGCTGGATGGTATTTAGCTACATCAAGTGTAGTATTTGATTTTGAATCTACCATAAATGAATCAATTACATTAGAGGCTAAGTGGGAGAAAGAAAATCCTATAGTAGAAACTTATACTGTTTCTTTTGATAATTGCTCTTTTGGGGAGAAGCCAAATGATGTAGTTGGTGTAAATGCACTTCCAAATCCTCTTCCAGTCCTTACTAATGAAGGTTATTTATTTAAAGGGTGGTCATTTGAAAAAGATTCTACTGAATTAGTTACTGCAGGTGCATTAATAACAAAAGATGTTACTTTATATGCTATTTGGGAAGAAATTTCTGTAGTAGATACTATAAACCTTAATTTATATTTATTAAATCAAGATGATGTTGAAAATAGCACACTTATAAAGACTTTAGAAGTTGAAAAAGGTAGTCTTTATGAAGTCATAGCACCAGAAGTTTTAGATTCTACATTTATTTCATGGTTTGATGAAGATGGAAGATGGCATGATAATAAAATTACAGCAAGTAAAGATTTAAATTTATATGGGCTATATCTTCCTAATTCATATACGCTTCTTGATGCAACTTCTGATGGCTTTATATCAGATTACGAAATTACTGGTGGTTCAGTAAAATTTGCAAATAGTTTTACTTTAGATCCTTCAAGATATGTCGCAATTAAAATTGAAGGTGCAGGAAAAGTGACTCTCAACTTTAATACTGCAATTGATTCTAAAACAACTGATGCCTCAAAGAAAGCACAAATTCAAATTCTTAGAGGCCTAGATGATAAAAATGCAACTTTATCTACTGAGCTTACAAAGGATAATACTTCATCAACTGAAGAAATAGAAATTAATTTAGATGAGGCTACAACATTATATTTTGGCAGAAAAGGTAATACAGCTATTACTTTATCTAATTTATGTATTTCTGTTTTATATGATGAAGTAAATGTTGTTGAATATAAATTAGATGATACTTATCTTCCTCTATTAGTATTTAAAAATCAAAAGCTTAAAGATGCTTTAAATAGTTTTGAAAATAAATATTATGATTACATCTATAAACTTGAGGGTGAAGAAGATTTATATGATACAGATTCTTTAGTTACATCACATTTAGTTATTGTTCCAAATTCTCAATTGAAGCAATTTAGTGTTACATATATGGATGACGATGTAGCACTAAAACAAGATGAAGAATTTAATTTATATACTATATTAGAATCAGAAACTAAAGAAGGCTATACATTTAGTTACTGGTTTATAAATGGTGATGAAAAAAATATAATAATTAATTCAGCAGAAGAATTAATTGATTATTTGTTAGATAATAATTTAAGTTCTATAAATTTATACGCTAAATTCATAAAAATAGTTAATATAAGTTTATTTGTAGATGATGAATTATATTTCAATATAGCTACTGATGAAGAAACAGAAATAGATTTAGAACAATTAGCTGAATATATAGACCCCAAAAAAGTCGGCTATAGATTTAAAGGTTGGCTTGATGAAAATGATAATTTATATGAAACATTAATTAATTGCTTATTCACTTCAGATACAAAATTAGTAGCTTCATTTGAAAAAAATAAATATCAAATAACAATAGATGTTGATGGTGGTATTTTTGATGTTGATGTTGTTGAAGTAGAATATAATGATACATTTACACTAGAATCTCCAGAAAAGAATGGATATGATTTTGCTGGATGGTATAAGGATAGTGAATTTAAAGAATTATATAATTTTGAAAATAAAGTAACAGAATCATTTACTTTATATGCTAAATGGATTGAAAAAGCAGGCGTTGAATATATTACATTAACTATTAATTTAAATGGTGGAGAATATAATTTAAGCACTGAAAATATTCAAGTTTCTTTAGTTAAGGATTCAACATATGATTTAGAAAAAGCTTATAATTCACTTACAGTAAAAAGACAAGGCTATAATCTTTTAGGCTGGTATGTTGGCGATGAATTATATTCAAAAGATGAAGCGTTAACTATAGACACAGAAGTAAAAGCTATCTGGGAAATTAATACATTTAGTGTTAAATTCTTTATTGATGATGTTAAATATGATGAACAAAATGTTGAATATAATAATAAGGTAATTAAGCCAAATGATCCAGAAATTTTAGATTATATTTTTGTTGGTTGGTTTGATATAGATTTAGAAGTTGAATTTGATTTTGATTCAAATGTAATAGAAAGCTTTAATTTATATGCAAAAATAGAATCTATTTATGAAACTGCATCATTTGATAATTTAGTTCTTCCTACAACTGTAGGAGAAGAAATATCAGTTTCAAATCACATTACATATGTGTTTGGTAATTCATCTACTTTAGATAGCTCAAAACAAAATTATTTAGATTATAATGGTGAAGCTCATATATCAGAAAAAGCATTAAAAACAGGTGGGGCATCAACAAGCTCAAATAAGAGATATTTTGTTGTAGATTTAAGTGAATATACACAAAATATTCAAATTGAAATTTATGCCTTTAGTGAAAGCAGTGAAGAAAGATTTATTTATGTTAGCAAAGATAAGATAGATAATAATGAAAATAAATCTTCTGTTGGTTCAAGTAGCGCAAACCTAGCCTTAATTAAATTAACTTTAGATTATGGCCATATTTATTACATAGGCTCAGTTGCTTCTAACGTTAAATTTGTTGCCATAAATATTGCTAAAGCATCTACTAAAGCTACTGTAAACTTTGATGTTGATGGCGGAAGTGAGGTTGAGACTTTAGAAATAGAAAAAGATAATCTTTTAGAAAAACCAGATGATCCAACAAAAGAAGGTTATAATTTTGTTGGCTGGTATATAGATTCTAATTTTGATTTGGAATTTGATTTTGAAAATACAAAAGTAAATGAAGATATAACTTTATATGCTAAATGGGAAATAATTAAAATAAATGTTACATTAATATTAAATGGTGGAACATCTTCTATAGATAAATTAGAAATTAATTATAATACTATTCCAACTCTACCTGCTATAACAAAAGTGGGATATAAATTAAGAGGTTGGTATTTAGATGAAGAAGCAGAAACTAAATATAGTGGTGTAGCATTAAAATCTCACACTACCTTATATGCAATTTGGGATAAGGCAATATATAAAGTAACTTTAGTATTAAATGGTGGTAGCGCATCAACTGAAGAAATAGAAGTAGAATATAATGAAACAGTTACGCTTCCAGATGTAACAAAAGAAAATGCAGAATTTATTGGTTGGTATAAGAATAGCACTTTCACAGAAGCTTGGGATAATAGTCCAATTACAGCATCAATTTCTTTATATGTTAAATGGCAGGAGGATAATTCTGCTCTTAAAGATTATATGGGCTATGCTGAAGGCTTATATGTAGAATTTGTTCCAGAAACAAATACAAACTTAAGTGATTATGAAGTATATTATAAATTATCTTCAAGCAATAATTTAATTAAGGTAGATTCTGAATTAATTCGTGATTATGATACTTATTACCGTGTTGATGTTTTAGGTCTAGAAAAGGGTAAATATGATATAGAAATTCATTATGACAATAGTATTTTTGTAGCTGAAGAAGAAATTGAAGTTGATGCCCAAGATAGATCAGGTTACGCCCATTTTAATAATGCCTCAGGTGTTGGTGCTTATGATAATAATGGCGTACTTAAAGAAAATACTGTAGTAGTTTATGTAAATGATTCAAATAAAAATACTGTACAGGCAGTTATTGCAGGAAATACTTATACAGGTCTTGCGAATATTTTAAAGGCCCAAAAGAATTCAAGTGTACCACTTTTAATAAGAATTCTTGGTACAATTAAAACTACACAGTGGAATTATATAGATAGTGCTGAAGTTTATGGCGCAGGCTTAACATCACAAAGAGATACAAATATGACTGCAGCCTTATATAATTCAGAAACAATCTCATCTTGGGATTCTACATCATCATCAAATTGCTATAGATTATATGAAGATAAAATTAAAGAATTAAATTTAAATTCAATGTCAAATGATATCGAATCAGGTATTACAAAATTAGATGGTTTAACTTCATATATTACATATGCTAAAAAGAAAACTGAAAAATATGGTGTTTATGAATTTGATTCATATTTCAATATGCTTGATGTAGCTAATGCTTCAAATATTACAATTGAAGGTGTTGGAACAGATGCCAAAATATTCCAATGGGGCTTTACATTTACTAGATGTAATTCGATTGAAGTAAAGAATATCTTATTTGATGATTACACTGAAGATGCCATAGGCATCCAAGGTGGCAGCAAAACAGATATGGATTATTCTTGCTTTTGGTTACATAATTGTACCTTTAATTTAGGCCAAAATAATTGGGATGTATCTTATGAAAATGATAAGATGGATGGCGATGGCTCAACTGATTTCAAATACGCTCATAATTTAACTATATCTTATTGTCTATATAATAATACACATAAGACTAATTTAGTTGGTAATAGTGATACTGCATTACAATATAATATTACATTACATCATAATTTCTATAATGGATGTCAATCAAGGCTTCCACTTTTAAGACAAGCTAATGTACATATGTATAATAATTATTATCTTAACTGCTCAACAGCTCAAGATATTAGAGAAAATGCTTTTGCTTTTTCCGAAGCAAATTATTTTGAAGGCTGCAATAATGCCCAAATTGTAACAGTTACTGATACTTACACATCAACAATTATAAAATCATTTAATGATTATTTTAGCGGAGATAAGAATACAACACAAGCTACAGTAGTTCTTCTAAGAACAGATACCTTAAGTGGTAACTGTATGCCAGATGGCACAGGAACAGATTATTCATCATTTGATACAAATTCTACATTATTCTATTTTGATTCAGAAAATAATTTATCTGATGTTTTATATTTAACTACTGCAGAAAAAGCTAAAAGAGATGTAATGCTTTATGCAGGAAGCGGTGTGCTTGTATCTCCAATATTTGATGAAGACATAGTAGTTATTGAATATACAGTTACATTCAATAATAATGGATCCGTATATAAGACAGAAAAAGTAAACCAAGGGAATAAGGTTACAAAACCAGAAAATCCAACAAAAGAAGGTATAGAAGGTGTATCTTATGTATTTAATGGCTGGTATACTGATGAAAACTTAACTACAGCATATGATTTTGATAGAGAAGTTAGTACTTCATTTACATTATATGCTAGTTTTAGCACATATAAATTAAGTTATGAAACAAACAAAATTGAACACCTAAGTCATAATACATCATATAATAATGGAATTTATTTTAATAAAACATTAAAAGAAATATATAATCTTAATTCTTCATTTGATGATTCTGGATTAACTATATATTTAGATATCGATGGTGTTATTGCTGATGTATCTAGTGATGTTACATTTGATAATGCTAGTTTCACAACAGTTGGTACAAAAACTGTAATGATAAATTATAATAAAAATGATGTTAATTTATCATTAGGAATAGAAATATATGTAACAGATATCGCTCCTTCAATTGTTAATGATATAGTTCAAATTAAAGTAGATAAAGCATATAGCGGTACAATTGGTGAAGTTAATAATGGATATAATATGTTTAAGAATATTAATCAAGCTTTAACTTATTTAAAAAATAATGAAGTTTTAGTATCTGGATATGCTAAGGTTATTGAAATTACAGAAGGCACATATAATGAAAAATTAGAAATAACAATTCCTAATTTAACAATCAAGGGTGCTGGCGCATCAACAACAATTATTGAATGGGATTCTCTTTATGGCTTAAAGGATGAATCAGGATTTTCTCATATAACTGATTCAACATTTACAGTAGCCGTAAGAGAAGAAGCAACAAATGTAAAAATAACTGATTTAACTATTTCAAATTATTATAATGATATTTCTAAATTTGCTGATACAGCATACGCTAATAGTGGTGAAAGAGGGGTTGCACTTCTTGTTCAAGCAGATCAATTTGTAATGAAGGATGCTAAATTATTAGGTTGGCAAGATACATTATATTTATTTACAGGAAGACAATATTTTAAGAATGTATTTATTAGTGGCTGTATAGATTATATTTTTGGAACTAATTCAACAACATTATTTGATGAATGTGAAATTCACACTATTAAATCAAAAGGAAATAATACAGATACTACAAAAGTTAATGCCTATATTACAGCTTTCAAGGGTGCAAATGTAGGTGCTAGTGATTCTTTAATTTATGGTGCAATCTTTAATAAGTGTAATTTTACATCAAGTGAAGATTATGTTGGTAAATACGCTATCGCAAGACCATGGGCAGCATATTCAGCTTTAGCGATAATTAATTCTACATTTGATTCTAATCTTGCGACAGAAGAATCAAAAACAATCGCTACAGGCTTAATTTCTGATGTAAATTTAGCTACCCTAAGAATTAAATTCTACGGTAATTCAAATAGTAGCAATGAGATAATTACATTAACTAATGATTTAGCTAATGTTGATACTACAATTACAGAAGCAGAAGCAAATAATTATTTAGATTATGGTGTCATTTACGCTAAAGTAAATGGTAATGTAAATTATAATTTAGCTTGGGATCCTATAAATGGCCTTGAGATAGATAATAACATTTATTATATATTCCATGGAAATAGTCCATCTACAGGTACAGTATATACCATAGATGAGGAATATAATGATACTTCATCATCATTTACATTAGGCTCATTAACATTTAATAATGTTACAAGAAGAACAAATGGCAATGATGATTTAATGGTTGGAAATGGAACAATTACATTTAGTGTTGTTGCTAAAACTACTGTTACTATTACTTCATATCCGGGATATTATAATTACAAAATAAATGATTATTATGCAAATAATAATGTAGTATCTATGTATTTTGATACCGCAACAAATATTACTATTTCAAGTAGTGGCAATATATATTGTTTATATTCAATTGTAATTAATAGTGTAGATGAAAATGAAGCTTCATCTATCACATCAATTTCACTTTCTGGTTATCCAGAAACTGTAGCAGTTGGAAATGATTTAGATTTATCTACACTTAGGGTTAAAGTTAATTATTCTAATGGCACATATCTAAATGTTACAGAATATGATGCAGATTTATCTAAAGTAGATAATAGAACTTCAGGGACATATGAAGTAACAGTAAGCTACAATTCTGTTAGTGCCACATTTAATGTAGAATATGTTGGCACATTAGATACAAGGATTAAAGAAACAACATATTATACATTTAAAGGTTCTTCATATAGTAGCGCATATAATTATAATAATGATAATTTAGTTAATTTAAACGATGATAATACTTATAAAGTATCATCAACAGATGAAGTAACCATAAAAGATATTACATTTAATGGAGCAGTATCACATGGTAATGGAAACTGGTTAACATTTAATACAGGAGCAACAATTTCATTTGAAATAGCTAATCCAGCAACTATTTATTTATCATTTTATAATGGAAATAATAACGTAACAGTTAAATTAGGTAATGATATACTTAATTTATTAAATCAATCTGGAAGTGATTATTTAACTAAATATGCATATTTTGCAAATGAGGCTGGAGTTATTACAATAACTGCTACATCAAATGGTTATTTAGGCTTCATGGCTATTGTTTTTGAAGATATTTATTACAAAATAAATCTTCATTATAACAATGAAGATGTAAATGAAATAGAATATGTTTTAGCTGGAAGTGTATTTGCTTTACCTACAGAACCAACAAAAACAGGAAATACATTTAGTGGTTGGTATAGCGATGAAGAATTTAATAATTCATATGATTTTAGTTCAACTATATCAAGTGCACTTGATTTATATGCGAAGTGGACAATCAATTCATATAAGCTTACATTAATTATTTCTTCAGGTATAGCATCAATTAGCTATAAGTTAGGTGATAATGAATATGTTACAGTTAGCGAAACTACTATAATTGACGTTGATTATGGTGTTCAAGTTAGATTATACGCAACTGCAGAAGAAAATTATAATTATAGTGATACATCATTAGAATCACCTTATACTTTTGTAATGTCTAGCGCATATGAATTTACCCCTTTAGCTTCAACTGAACAAATTTATCTTATTACTTTAGATAATAATAATGCAACATCAACAGGATCTACATCAATTTACGCAAGAGCTAATTCATCAACTTTAGGTGAAATTACAAATCCAGTTAAAACAGATTACCATTTTGATGGCTGGTATATAAATGATATACTTGTAATTGATGTAAATGGTAATTTTGTAGCAAGCGCCGAAAATTATACAGATGAAAATAGAAATTGGATATATAATGATGGAGTTACTCTTTATGCTAAATGGATTTATGCGATTACATCTAATACGCACATATCTTTTGGTAATAGTGGTAATTATAGTGAAAAATCAGTAATTTTTAAGAATAATGTTACAAGAGATAATGGTAATGATAATTCGCAAATAGATTCAAATGAAATTTCATATTATGTTAATTTAGGTGCTAAAATTGTTATAACATCATATTCAGGTTATACAAATTATAATATCACAATTAATGGAATAAAATCGGAAACACAAACTGGAACATCATATACTGCTATAGCTACTAATGATACAAATGTATTAATTGAAACAGGAAATAATAATTATTTTTATTCAATTGGTGTATATTACCCAATTTCTGAAAATGTAACTTATACATTTGGTACAAGTGCTGGCTTAGGTGCGGATAGTATTCAAAAAAAAGCTTCTTATATAGCTAATTATAGCCTTTATGTCGACGCAACAAGTGGCAAATATGATAACACTAATAATACATCTTGGGCTCAATTTAATAAAGATACAGTATTATCTTTTAGAGTTAAAGCAAATTGCCTTGTAACTTTAAATATGTATGATAATAATTTCAAATATCAAATTGGAGAAGGTGGTGTAATCGAAGCTTCAAACAAGACTGAAAAATTTATTGTTACAGAAGATGAAACAGTATATTTAACTGCTACAGAAAACACATATATTGGAAGTATTCAAATTGAATTTTATAATACGATAAGTGAGTCAACAAATATAACATTTGGAACCGCAGGTACATATAATTCATTTTCATCTTCATTATGTGTAACTGCTATAGTAAGTGGAAGTAATACAAATAATTATCAGGTTAAAGGTGGGTTTATAGCCTTATTTGTTAAAGAAGGTGCTAAAGTAAATGTTTATGGTTATGGAGGATCAAAAGGAACAAACAATAATAATCTTACTTCATATACTGTTACAGCAAATAATACAACTTCTGCAACACAAAACGCTGATTATGAGGTCACATTAGTTTCTGATGGGGCTGTTATTATAACTGCAGTAGAAGACAACAACTATTTAATTAGCATTATTATATCTTATGAATGATGGAGGAATTTATGAAAGTATTTAAAATAATATTAAAAGTATTAGTTAGTTTAGTTTTAATTGTATTAGTATTAGTTGGTGCGTTTTTGATTTACGCTGCCATTACTACTCTTCACCCTGAAGATAAAGAAGATATGACTTTATCAGGTGAGGCTTCATCAGAACTTAAACTTGGTGATACAGTTAAGATTATGTCATGGAATGTAGGTTATGGTTCACTAGGCGATAATGAAGATTACTTTTTGGATGGTGGAAAAAATGTCAACGCCCAGGATAAGGATAGAGTAGAAGCCAATTTAAAAGATATTACATCTAAAATTAATGAAATTAATCCTGACTTATTTATGGTACAGGAAGTTGACATTAAGTCAAAAAGATCTTGTAAAATCAATGAAAGAGAATATTTTGAAGAAAAACTTAGTTTAAGTAAATATGTTGATTCATTTGCTCATAATTATAAGGCGGGTTATGTTCCATATCCGTTCCCTACTACAATCGGTCATGTTGAAGCAGGTATTATGACCTTTTCAAAATATGATGTAACAAAATCAACAAGAATACAGTTGCCTATAGCTTTCTCTTGGCCAATTTCAATGGTTAATTTAAAGAGATGTCTTTTGGTAGATAGAGTTAAAATTAAAGATTCTGATAAAGAACTTGTTATAGTTAATTTGCACCTTGAAGCATATGATGATGGTGAAGGTAAAGTTAAACAAACAAATATGTTAAAAGAAGTCTTGAATGAAGAATATGAAAAAGGTAATTATGTAATTGCCGGAGGAGACTTCAACCAGACCTTCAGCAATATTGACCAATCAAAATACCCTATTTATGAATCATCAGAATGGGTACCTGGAAAGATTGATGCGACAGAATTTGAAAATTTCAATCTTGTTATGGATACAACTAATCCAACCTGCAGACTACTTAACAAACCTTATAAGGATGCTGATAAAGATACATTCCAATATTATATGATTGATGGATTTATGGTATCTAAAAATATAACAATAAATTCACTTGAAACAAAGAATTTTTTTGCGGGTCAATCGAAAGGCTCATAAGTTGCCGCTGAAAATTTTTGAGTTGCTTGTAATCAGTTTCGTCAACTTTTATTATTTCCAGCGGAATTTTTCTGTCGGTAACTGCTTGCTGTATAACCGGCGTATGATGAAATACAACTGCAGACCGAATTTCTTCATTTGCCGCCGAAACTTCGTCCAGTGCTTGACGCAAATTTTTTTCCGAAATAACGCTGTCCAGTTCAATCATATAAACCGAACGGCAAATATTTTGGTCAGGTTGTAAAATTTGTTGAAAAAATAATTCGTCCTGTTCGGTGGTAAGCGGCAAAATTTTTTCTACAGTTTCGCCGCGTGACGAAAAATCTTTTAATATTGCGGCGTACTGTTCACTTGTCCAAAGTTTTGAGTAGTCAATTTCTGCCGCGTCGGCGATTTTTTGAAGTTCGTTTAACTGTAAAATTTGCGCGGTAGTAATTTTTATTCCCTGCGCCCTAAGCAAAGTTGAAAATTTCATTGCGGTTAAGGAAGTTCCGCCCAATGAAGTAAACGTATCTGAAGGGTAGGCAACGTCAACATTTCCAATGGCGTCTTCAGCCGCCCAAATAATTCTTGTCAAAACTTCGCTGTACACGCCGCCGAAATTTGAAGACTTGCGTTTAGGCGCGGGCAATTCTTTTCTTAAAATTTTGCCGTTGGCATTTCTGGGCATTGCAGAAACTTTTACCCAAAATTCAGGGATCATATAATCTGCCAAGTACTTTGAAATTTTTTCCTTCAAAGTTTCGGTATCAATTTCAGTGTCGCCTTCGTAGTAACAAACAAGATAATCGGTATTGTTGACATTTTTTAGAGTAACAACAATATCCTTAACGTCGCAATTCATTTCTCTAACGGCGTTTGAAATTTGCGTTTCAACTTCGCCGGTTTCAATACGAAAACCGCGCAATTTTACCATATTGTCAATTCGCCCCAAACAGTAATATAAACCGTCCGAAGAAAGTTTAGCGCGATCTCCCGTTCGATACCACAAACGCCCGTCAATTTCAATCCATTTTTCCGCCGTCATTTCGGGAAGTTTCAAGTATTGCCTAGACATGTATTCATTAAAAATAAGCAATTCGCCTGTTTTGCCCTCATTTACCGGCTTAAAGTTTTCATCAACCAAAATTGATTTTGTTTCTGCCTTATGTGTCCCAATAGGTATAGGATTTTCACTCCCAAATATTTTGGCAGTAATTATCACACCTAATTCAGTTAAGCCGTAAACGTTCCA